>CAZXTX010000050.1:0-12862 GCA_964643695.1 uncultured Mariniphaga sp.
ACCCTGACTTTTCTACATAAGGGATATGTTTTATAGAGAAATTATAGAAGCTTTTAATAAATGGGCAGAGCGAAAAAATCGTAAGCCTCTTATTTTGAGGGGAGCACGACAGGTAGGCAAAACGACTGCAGTTGAAATGTTTTCAAAACAGTTTGATCAGTATATTTATCTTAATCTTGAAAAAGCAGAAGAACGTGTTCTGTTTGAAAAACAATATCCTTTTTCTGATCTTTTGATGGCAATATTTGCAAAAACAAATGGAGTCCGTGTATGAACTCCATTTATTGTGATTAAACTGCTTTGTGACCCCACCGGGAGTCGAACCCAGATCGTCAGAACCGGAATCTGATATTCTATCCATTGAACTATGGGGCCAATGTTTAATAGTGCCGCAAAAATAGTAAAAATCCAAAGTATTCCTATTTGCAACATAAAATCATTTAAGAATTTAAAATCAAAAATAGTTTGTTAAAAATCTTAGCTGTTTCACAAACAGTTTCATTTTTTAATGAATAAAAGTATTCTGTTGAGTAAAAAATTTTAAATTTGCAGCGATTTTTGAAATTCTTTGAAAACATAGTTGAAACGACAAGTTTTAAATTTTAAAAGAAAAATTGTCAAATCAGCGGGGTATAGCGCAGTCCGGTAGCGTGCTTCGTTCGGGACGAAGAGGTCGTCGGTTCAAATCCGGCTACCCCGACAATATCAAATCAGCCTGTAATCATTTTGTTACAGGCTTTTTATTTTTATCAGACGGTTTCCATTTTCTGCCGACTTTTATTTCAAATTAAAGTTATTTTTATCTGAATAATAAAAGACAATATTGTCTTTTATTATGTTGTTTTGTATATTTGTTAGTATATCTTTATATGATTGTATTAATAAGTAAAAGTAATATTATGGAATCAAACAGTATGTATCCCGAAATGACAAGAGAAATTGCCGAAAAAAGGAAGGAACTGGCTCCTGAAATTTTAGAGGCGTGGAGTAATTTCAGTAAAACAGTTTTTAAGGAGGGTGCTCTTTCAGAAAAAACAAAACAGCTGATTGCCGTTGCTGTGGCGCATGTAACCCAGTGTCCGTACTGTATTAGGTCGCATACCAAAACTGCAATGCGGAAAGGTGCCACAAAGGAGGAAATTATGGAAGCTGTATGGGTTGCTTCAGAAATGAGGTCGGGCGGGGCATATGCACATTCCGCGCTTGCAATTGACGAGATGGAGAAGTAAAATAATTTAAATTTAAAAGTTATGACGGAAAGATTAAAATATGCGGAAGTTGAACCGGCAGCCTTAAAGGCAATGATTGAACTTGAAAAATATGTTCATAAATCCGGTTTGGAACACAAGCTTTATGAGTTGGTAAAAACAAGGGCATCTCAGATTAACGGATGTGCATACTGTCTTGATATGCACACCAAAGATGCCCGTAAAGCCGGTGAAACCGAGCAGCGCTTGTATGCTCTCAATGCATGGCACGAAACTCCGTTTTATACGGAACGGGAAAGGGCTGCACTTGCATGGACAGAAGCACTTACACTCATTGCAGATAATGACGTGCCGGATGCTTTATATGAAGAAACAAGAAAGTATTTTGACGAAAAAGAGATTATTGCATTAACAATGGCAATAGTTGCAATTAATGGCTGGAACAGGCTTGCAATCAGTTTTCGCACTCCTGCCGGAAGTTATAATCCTGCATAATAAACAGCGAAATGGGACAAATTCAGATAAAACGGATATATGACCCGCCGTCTGATGATGACGGCTACCGTGTGCTGGTTGACAGACTGTGGCCGCGTGGAATTTCCAAAGATGAGGCAAAGCTTGATGAATGGAACAGGGATATTGCGCCATCAAATGAATTGCGAAAGTGGTTCGGACATGAAGAGGAGAGGTTTTCTGAATTTGAGTTAAAATACCTTCAGGAATTAAAGGATAAAAAAGAGATGCTGGAGGAACTCAGGGAAAGAGCAGAAAAAGGAACTGTCAGTTTGCTGTATGGTGCTAAAAACGTAAAAAAAAACCAGGCAGTTGTTCTGAAGAAATTATTGTTAAATCAGCTTGAAGTCTGATGATTGCCGGTATGGTTTTTTGAATTCACACAAAATCATATGAAATCAGCCTGCTTAAAAAAGTGTTTAAAATTTTAAAAATCTGAGCCGACAGATTGAAAGCATCAATTGACTACCCAAATATCAATTATTTGTTTTTTGGTAAGCTTATGATTCTAACATCATTATATTTATAATTCAGATAAATAAAAATTTATTTATTTAAAAAAGACAATCGGGTCTTTTTATTTATTTCTTTCAGTATATTTGCAATTCACTTTAACTATAAAATTTTTAATAATGGAGAAATTAGATGTAACTAAAATTGAACCGAGGATGAAGCATCCAACTATTTTTCAAAAATATGAAGATTTAGCTGTTGGTGATGCGTTTGTAATTCATAACGACCATGACCCGAAACCTTTGTATTATCAGTTTTATATGGAAAAACCGGATAGTTTTGAATGGGAATATCTTGTTCAGGGCCCTGATATTTGGGAAGTAAAAATTACCAAGATAAAAGAGGATTAGTAATAAGCAGAAGGTGAAACTGCAGATTTTTTCCTTAACAAAATTGTCATAAAACAAAACTGATTTATTTATAGTTTAGTTATCTGACATTCAACAAGCCACAAATATATGGCATTGTGTTTTTGCTCAGTTCAGGATTTAATCTGCTTTTCACCTTTTTTGTGTTTTTGTAAAGAGGTGAACAGTGAAGATTAACGGAGAAACGAAAATATCTTTCCTGCTTAAGGAAAAACCGGAATCAATGGAAGCTATTATTTCGGTAAATCCTAAATTTAAAAAGCTCAGAAATCCCCTCCTGCGTGGAATTTTGGCTTCACGCACCACTCTTTCGGATGCTGCCAGAATTGGGGGAAGTGACATAAATTTGTTGTTTCACGAACTTGAAAAAATAGGCTTTGAGACTGAATACAAGTCTGATAAAAAGAGTGTTATTACCGTTGATGATAAAAATTCCGAAATCACCGAAGCCATAAATATGTCGCAAGTGGTAACGCTTGATGTAAGGCCTGTTTTAGACAGGGGAGACGATCCGTTTAATGAAATTATGAGGGAACTTTTACTGCTTGAAGATGGATTTGTACTGAAAGTAATAAACTCATTTGAACCAACTCCGTTAATTAAGGTTGCAAACAACAAAGGATTTGACAGCATGGTTGAAACTGCGGATGATACGGTGTTTACATATTTTATAAAAAGCAGCAGGGGAGTGAAGGAGACTGAAATTAAAGAATCATTTTTTAAGGTTTCGCCAGATGAACATAATGAGCGAAAAAATAAATGCGGAAAGAGTATTTTGGAAATAGATGTTCGCGACCTGGAAATGCCGCTTCCAATGATTACAATTCTTCAGGAACTGGAAGAATTGAAAGAGGATGAGGCCCTTTATGTTCATCATAAAAAAATACCGCAATACCTGCTGCCCGAACTGAAAGAGCGAAATTTCACAACGTGGATTGCCGAAATTGACAACGATAATGTAAAACTTTTGATACACAGATAGATGAATCAGATTGCAAGTCAGAATGCACCTTCACCAAAAGTTGTGGTTCCGCATTTTGTTTTTGGCGGTATAACCCTGTTTGCTGTTACTTTGCTCATTATATTTAATCCCGGTGCCTTTACCATGCACTTTTACAATCCCAGACTGCTTTCAATTACACATTTGCTGGTGCTTGGCTGGATTACTATGATAATATTTGGTGCCCTTTATCAGCTGATACCCGTAATTTTAGAGGTAAAGCTTTACAGTGAACTGCTTGCACTACTTTCGTTTTTTCTACTTGTTGTCGGAACGTTGCTGCTGGCTTTCAGGTTTTGGCAGTTTAACTACGGAATTGTTATGGTTATAGCCGGAAGTTTTATTGTTGTTTCGGTTATTTTATTTGTTGTAAATATTTTATCAACTGCCGTAACTTCCGGAAAAAAAATAATTGAAAGGGTATTTATTTCAGTATCGGCATTATGGTTGCTTTTTACCGTATTAGCCGGACTTACAATCGCACTGAACAGATTTATCCCTTTTTTAAAGGCTCCCCATCTTGAGCTTCTGAAATTACATGCACATGCCGGAATTGCAGGCTGGTTTTTGCAGCTTATTATTGGTGTAAGCGTAAAACTTTTGCCAATGTTTATGGTTTCTCATAATTTAAAACCAAGAAAGCTCTATTTTACATTTTATGCTGTTAACGCGGGTCTGATAACCGGATTGTTGTCGCTGTATATTCAGTATAAAACCGGGATTGTTGCAGGGGCTGCCTTTGTAGTTTTGGGAATTGCAGTTTACCTTGTTTTTCTTGCCGATGCATATAAGAAAAGAGTTAAAAAGCAGCTTGATATCGGGATGAAGCAGTCGGCACTTTCATTTGCAATTCTGGTAATTCCGTTGTTTCTGATTTTTCAGCTGCTATTTAATTTCAGTTTTTTTGAAGAGCTGACACTGCCGATGTCGGTAGCTTACGGAAGTGCAATTGTATTAGGTTTTGTCACTTCACTAATAATGGGACAAACCTATAAAACACTTCCGTTTATTGTGTGGTTAAAGGTTTACAGAGGCCGTGTAGGGAAACTGATACTGCCTTTACCAAAGGATCTCTATTCAGAAAAAGCTGCGATAATACAAACATGGCTGTTTGCTGCAGGATTTGCATTGTTAATGGGTGGTGTTTCGGCAGTTTCGGATGCGATTGTTATTGCCGGCGGCGTGATTCTGTTTTTGTCGGTTGGCTTTTATGTTTTTAATATTTTTAAGATTGTTTTACACAAACCAAAAAGTAAAAATTAGTGATATGATCAGAGATGAAGATAATGTTATGGGCTTGTTGAAAGGTGTTATTGACCCGGAACTGATGATAAATATTGTTGATTTGGGGCTGGTTTATAATGTTGATTTTAATGAGGATAACAAACAGATTGATGTGGCTATTACATTAACATCGCCGGGCTGTCCGCTGGGAGATGTAATTATGGAAGATGCCTACAGCACGATTGAAGATGGTTATCCCGAATATAAAATAAATATTGAAATTGTATGGGATCCTCCGTGGTCAACCGAAATGATTTCCGAAGAGGGCAGGGAAGAGCTTGGTTTTATGTAATATTTTAAGAGAGGTGATTTCTTTTTTGCCGGAATAATGCCGGTTTTTATTAATAGTGGAAATTATAATTCAAGTCTTTTTAAAACCGCCTTATTCTGACTGATTTTTTCTGCAAGAATCTGAATGGTGAGATTGTCAAGCAGTTCGGAAAAAACGTCTCTTACTTTTGCATAGTCTTCATGCATGGGACACGGATTGTCGGCATCGCATGATTTTAGCCCGAAACCGCATTTATGAAGAAACTCCTGTCCTTCGGTAATATTTACTATATCAATAAGTTTCAGAGGTTTTTCCGGGTCATCAAAGAAAAAACCGCCGCCTCTGCCTTTCATTGATGAAATTATTCCTGCACGGGTAATATACTGAAGCACCTTGGCTGTAAACTCTTTTGGTGAATCAATATTTTCGGCAATTTCCCTGAATCCGGGTTTAACTCCTTTTATATTTTGCAAATAGATATAAACCAGGGATCTTATTGAATATTGGGTTGTTTTACCAAGCATAACATGAGTATTTTACAAAGTTTAATTTGAAATATTTCAGACAAGAACCTAAACATGCATTACTTAAAAAAGTTGTCTCAAATTAGATTATAAATATATAAAAGTTTTAATAAAAGATAAATCGGTCTTTTTGTTGTTTGAAATTATCTTTTTGTGTTACACTTTTGCTGTTATAGTATCAAGATGTGAAGACACAAGACGCAAGACGCAAGACACAAGACACAAGATATTTACCTAAAATCAAATTATCAAACCGTCAAATAATAAATACCACATAGAACACATAGGGAAAAATGTCATTAAAAAAGGCTGAAAGCCTTTAACATCATAACTTGGGGTATCGCTCCAAGCCTGAATAAATACTTAATACTCAATACTTTGTACTCTGTACTAACTAATTTGGTAAAATTAATCTCTGCGTTTCTCTGTGCCCTCCGTGGTTAAAAACATTTATCTAAAAACCACCCTGATATCCAAACCCTGAGGGAACTTCGTAACCCTTAGGGATTTTCCTCTGCCTTTGCCTCTGCCTTTGCTTATTCTTTGATTAGCACTTTATTAGCAAGTTTTCTGAAATTTTTAATCCGGTGGAAAGTTAAATAGTTGGCATCATGAAAGTTGTTGGCTCCGCCAAATTCATCGTCATAGGCAGTACGCGAAAGAAAAATTATATTTTTTCCTTCAAACAGCCAGTCAACATACTGAAAACCGTGTTTTTGAACTTCGGGGTGTTCCAGTAGGATTTTATGAACCGTCCAGTTCTTCAGGTCGGGTGAACTTTTGATAACCAGAGTATTTCTGACACTTGCCGACTTAATATGATTGAATTCATCTTTTACAAAATTTGATAAAGTCCAGTAAAGGCCGCTTTTTTCATCATATCTTATTGAGAATTTCCTTGAACCCCCGATAAAATTCATGAAACCCGTTTTTGGATCAAAAGAGGCGGTTTTGCCGTCATCGCTGATATTGACAATTGCGGCCATGTCAGTTCCCGGTTCATTGGTTGCAACTCTCAGGAAATCAACAACTTTTCCGTCAGGTGTTACAACTGCATTTCCTTCGAGCCAGCCGCCAAAATCTCCCTTGAGGTAGATTGAGTCGTGGGGCATATAGTTTGATGCAGTCCAGCTTGAAGCATCAAGTAAGTCGGCATTTACATCAGCTGAAATTACCATTGCGCTGTAGCGGATTCCCCACCGTTTTGTATATGATTTTGCATTTTCAATAGCCCGCCAGATTCTGCCGTTATGTACAATTACCGGCATTGGTGCGGTGTGATATTCACCTTCAAGCAGCAGTCCTGTTTTGTCATTATCGGGTGAAGTCCATGTTTTTCCGCCGTCAACAGACCGCCGTACAATGAAGTTTCCGTGATGCTTCCAGGTTCCTGCTATATAAAGCGCATTGTTGTGGAAAAACAGGTTTGACCAGAATTGTCCGTTTATTTCTGAAATTTTCTCCCAGGTTTTACCCTTGTCAGAAGATTTGTAAACTGCTGAAATTGCACATTCATGTTCATTTGATTCCGGCCCGAAGTGGTCGTGTGATGCCACATAATCTCCATTGGGAAGAATACAGATACTCGGTGAACCTATGTACAGACCGGTTTTTGCAGGTATGTGCCTTACAACTGTTCCGGGTACTTTTTTTGGCTGTGCAAGCAGACTGCCGCTGATAAGAACAAAAAATAAAATGATTGATTGAAATTTAGATAATCTGAACATATTAATAGATTTTATTTGTTTTTTAATGTTTTTCCCAAATACACTCTCCGTAATCAAATTCTGAAAAAACAGCTTCAAAACTTGAATCAAGCGGACTGCACGCATAAACGCCGATTGCGGAATCAGCAGGGAGTTTGTGTAAATGTAAAATCCGCATTTGTTTAAAATCGGAGTCCTTCTCGGCATATTCAATAAAAACATCGCTGCCTTTGAGGCTCAGGCGGTACCGCATTTCATTAACCGGAAAAGGTATATCAGTGGTGGCCCAGTCGGAATACCCCAGATTTGTTGATACCGAACCAAGCCGGGCAAACTGTCTGTTTTCATGTTCAACCGAAACCTTAACCCAGTTTTCATCATCGGTAAAAAGCAGAATCCCGCACTGGTCGTAACGGTGCTGAGTATTAAAAACGGTTTTTATGCTGAAAGTGAAATCTCCGGAAACTTTTGTAAGGTATGCCGGTGCATCGGCTTTTCTGAAACCGTAATAGGTTCTTTGCCAAAAGTCGGTTTCTGGCTCTGTAAATATGGTAAGAATATCGTTTTTAATATTGAATTTTTGAGGCTTATTAATCCAGAAATAGTTTTTCTGTTCCATTTTTTAAAATTAAATTTTTATAAATATACCAATATTTAACCAGAAAATGTGATTAAGATTACTGGTAAAAACATCAGTCATCCAGTATTCGGACCCAAATTCCAGCCTGTTTTTGTTTTTAAATTCAAATCCGGCTAACGGCATAAAGTAAATATCAATTCCAGGATTGCCCCTTATCCAGGTGTTAAGAAATTCACTTCCGGGTTTAATGTAAAAATAACTCGAATTTGTTGTTTGATTTTTTAATGATATTTCTGAAAAACATCTGTATCTCAACCTTATTAGCCACGGATTAACTGAATTGTAAGTTTGATCCGATAAAAATCTGTGTGATAGAATTATTGATTTGTATGTTTTTTTTACGGAAAGTTGCTGAATTGCACGGTGATACACCAGATCATTTTTAAACCGGATTAAGTATCCGCCTGATATATAGCTGTTTTCGCTTATGTTTAGAAATGGTTTTATTGCAAAATCGGTCAGCTGAACGAAATTGCCTGAATAATTTTCTCTGCTGATTTTATCCTGAGTTACCGTTAATCTCATTTCAGAAAAAAAATTAAAACCCCATTTGCTGTTTATATTTTTGGTAAGATTTATGTTTGGAAGTGTTCCGATAAAATAGTTCTCCTGTGCAGTTGAAGAAAGTGTAAAAAATATCAGCAAAATGCTGCATGTTAAAAAAGTATTGACCCGATTCAGAAACTTGATTTTTTCCGAATTATATCTTATCATAATTTTAATTCTTTTCATAAGAATTTCAACATAATTTTGCTGTTGGCCTGAAATATAGCAGGTATGTAAATACAGAAATGTATTTTACCTCAAAAGCCTGTAAAAGTATTCTTTTTTTCTTATTTTGATTGTTTGTCAGATTGAAATGATATTATTAATAATGAAGGTTATATTTTGATTTTGAGTTCAATTGATGTAAGTTTGTTAGAATCCGATTAATTATTAACCGTGAAGATAAGTATAGGAAATATAATTGTTGAAGCAGTAAAGGGTGATATTACAGATCAGCCTGATATTTGCACAATAGTAAATGCAGCAAATGCAGAGCTTTTGTCGGGTGGCGGAGTGGCAGGTGCCATTCACCGTGCTGCCGGCCCCGGACTTGAGGAGGAGTGTATTCCGCTGGCACCAATTGAACCCGGTCAGGCTGTTGTAACAGGCGGTCATAATCTTCCGAATAAGTATGTGATTCATTGTCTTGGGCCTGTTTACGGCTATGATAAGCCTGAAAATATTCTGCTTACAAATTGTTACCGCAATGCTTTAATGATGGCAGATGAAAAAAAGATAGAGTCGATTGCCTTTCCTGCAATTTCCACCGGAATATTCGGATATCCGTTTGAAGCCGCAACCGACATCGCACTGCAAACAGTTATTGAAACCATTCCTCAACTGCAGTTTGTAAAACTTATAAGGTTTGTGCTTTTTGGTGACCAGGATTTTGAAGTTTACATTCAAAGACTGCAAAATTTAAGAGTCTGACTTTCTTATAATATCTGATCAGTTTTCAAATCTGTTTTCTCATCTTTTTAAATTGTTAAGTATCTAAAAATCTTTGTTTTATGATACTAAAACTTTATCGGCTTCGTTGTAATTATTATAAAAGTTTATTTAACCCATAAAAATCAGTCATAAAATGAGAGTTAATTTTTTTATTTATTTGTTCACTGCCTTTTTGGTTTTGGCTATAGCGGGCTGTTCAGATGATGATATTAAAGCTGATATTCCTGATGACGGTTGTTATGTGCATCTGTTTGACGGTAAAAATTTCAAGGATGATAATATTGTGGTGAAAGGGCCGGGCGAATTTGCCAGTATGAAGAACCTGCCGGGAAGCAGCAAGGACTGGGATGACGAGGCAGACTCCTTCAAATCGGGAGAAAGCACCACTGTTATTTTTTGGTTCAAGCCCAATTTTGAAGGTGATTCTGTAATTTTTGAAGGCGGTGCGCAAAAGTCAAAGATGGAAGAACCCCGCTCCATGAAAATTATATGCAACGGAAATTAAAACCATTTTGGTTTATTGCGGTTTTGGGTGATAATAATCACGGGTATGATTGTTAATAACCTCTTTTGTTAAAGAGTATATATCCGAAATTTAGTGTGAAATAGAAATTGGTGTTTGGTTTATCATAATAGCTGAACGAAATGCTTGCAGGCCCGAATCCCGTGTGATAAACCAATGCTGTCATTCCCTGCAGATAATAGGTTGTGTAAAATTTACCACTTTTATAAGGAGTTAAATCATCATTTTTTAAAATTTCATTTATCGGAATAAATCCATGCGATTCAACGCGTAAATGCAGTGAAGGATTGAAATTGTAAATTAACTTTAAACCGCCTGCCACAAAATTATCTGAGCGGAAGTTCTCAATATAAAGTGACTGGCTGTGTGGTGTCGGACAGTAACACGGAGCATTCAGCATTGTTGACCTGTAGTTTTTAAACAATTTTTTATTACTGTAAGTTGCTTCAAGTTGTGTTCCGAAAGTGAGATTTTTGAATAATCTAAAATGTCTTATCCCTTTTAGCTCAAACAGTAAATAATCATGATTTTTTGCAGTTTGAATTGTAGTTGATGATGTGCTTCCGGGTTTGTTGGTTTCACGTCCGGTTATATATTTAAACTCAGCAGAATGTGATGCCCCTTCGGTTGCATATTGTTTGTAGTTAAGGGAATTGTTTTCAAATCCCAGTTGTGTGGCAACTGCCCTGAAGGATGTTATATCGGGAATATCCTGTTTCAGAAAAATATCAGTCTGGTAATATTCGTCTTTTGAATTTGAAATTGCCGCACCTGCATATATTTTTGAGTGCAGTCCGACAGGGATTCCCGTTTCAGTTCTGAAATTGTATTCACCCTGTTTTATATATGGCGGACGAACATCCTCAAAAAATAATTCGGAACTTGAAGAGAAAAAATCCCAGCGGTTAAGAGTCAGGTATCCTGAAAGATACAGCGGCGTGGAAGTTGGGAAATCAATTCTTCCGCCGGTAAGGAACGAACTGTAAAATCTGCCGTAGTAAATATTTGAACTTAATGTGTAAGCCCTGCTTTTATAGGTGCGGTAATCAAAACTTCCAAAACCCTGATTGATGGGCTTTGTGGAAATATTTCCGCCAATATTAATTCGTATTTTTTTATCAGGTGTTACTTTCAGATGCAAATCATAATACCCTGACTGCGGATTGTAATGTGCCAAAGGCCTTATGGATTTTAAGTGTTCATCGGCTATAAGTTTGAAATAATCTTCTTTTAATGAACTTAAAGGAACAATGTTGTAACGGTGTTTAATTGACTGAATGATAAATTTTCGCTGCATGGGGTCTTGTACACCTTCAACCTGAATATTCTGAAAATATAAATCAGGCTTTTTTACATTAAACTCATTTCTCTTTTTTTGCACGGTTTCAGGGGAAATACTTCTGCCAATTCTGGATTTAATACTGTCAATCATCGGTTCAATTGTGTTTCTTCCCTGCTCAGTTATGAAATCATATTTTTGAAAATCCAAAAGACTGATATTAGAGAGTTTTGTTTCAAGGAGTATCCCTTTTTCAGGCGGAATTTCATAATTGGTAGGTCGCATTACGATATTTGTAATTTGCTCCATAACATTGTCATACGATGGTTCTTTGGGTTCATCTGCCACTTTGTGCCCGATTATAATGTCGGGGTTAAAATATTCTTCCATTAAATCCTGAGGAAAATTATTAACTATTCCCCCGTCAAAAAGCAGCTTGCCATCAATCATAATCGGCTGAAAATAGAGCGGAAAAGTCATTGATGCCCTGATTGCTTCTCCCAAATCTCCTTTTCGTAAAATAGCGGGCAGATTGGAATGTACATCTGCGGCAACACAGAAGAACGGAATCATAAGACTGTCAAAATTATTTTTACATGCAGCATTTGATGCAGCAAGTAATTCCATAAATGCAAAATCCATTTGTTGTTCAGGAATTATGCTTGCCGGAGGAAGCAGAGTTATTTTTTCATTGCGTTTTTCCAGTGCAAACTCAAACCATGAGGGAGTGGGGTCGGGTTTGGTGAAAAAATAGCGGAACTCTTTCTGAATTCTGCCGGTTGACCAGAAAAAGAAATCATCTGAACGGAACAGTTCTTCCATTTCATCGGGTGAAAAACCGGCTGCATACAATCCGCCGATTATTGCGCCAATTGAGGTGCCTGCAATGTAGTCAATAGGTATTCCGTTTTCTTCGAGTACCCGTATAATTTCAATATGTGCAATTCCTTTTGCTCCTCCGCCGCTCAAAACAAGCCCCACCGACTGGGCGAAGCTTATATTAAAAAGTAATATTAAAGAAAGCAGGATTAACAACCTTTTTTTCATGGCCTGAATAAAATGTTTTGCACTTACCAAAAATACGAAAAACGGAGTGTTTTTAACAATTGTTATGAAAGATTTATGAGACTTTTAGGCAAACTGCTGAATAATTAATGTTAACGGCGATACGTCAATTGTCAGTTTTCAATTTTTTTACTCAGATTCTGAAATCCTTCTCCCAAAATTTCACGGGCATCCATTATCGTAATAAAAGCTTCCGGGTCAATTTTTTCGATGTACTCCTGTAAAATGGCAACTTCACGGCGGCTTACCACAGTGAAAATAACATGTTTCTCATCACCAGTAAACATTCCTTCACCACGCAGATAAGTGCCGCCACGTTCAAGGTCAGTCAGTATTTTGCTTTTTATTTCCTTATGTTCTTTTGAAACGATAACCATTGCCTTATTGTAGCCGGCACCTTCAAGAATCATGTCAATTACCCGTCCGGTAATGTAAATTACCACCCACGAATAGAGCGGAATATGCCAGTCT
>CAZXTX010000051.1:0-9174 GCA_964643695.1 uncultured Mariniphaga sp.
TTCAGTTTCATTTTCATCCTAATGTTAAATAGACATAATCGCCGCGGTTAATACCGGATCCGGGCTGTGCCGATTGATTTTTCACCTTTCCTGCTCCTTTGATTTTCACTCTCAGGCCGGCATTTTCAAGAATAAAAACAGCATCGCTTGCTCCCATTCCCCTCACGTCCGGCACTTTTCCGTCCTGAATATCATATTCATCAAGAATCAGCCGGTCTTCTGATTTTTTCACAGAAGTGAGCAATGTTTCGGGCTTTCCCGAAATATTTTTAAGTTTCAGTTCCTGCGCCACACGGATTATATTTTTTGACTGCCCTTTCTGTACATCGGGCAAAACAGGCATTCTGTTTTCTTCTTCATTTTCATCTGCAGGTTCTTCAAACATATTTCTGACTGCAAAAGTGCGTTCGGCAATTTCCTTAAAAACCGGCCCGGCTACCGAACCTCCGTAATAGAGGCCGCCGCGCGGATTGTTTATTGTAACAATAAGTGAGTATTTGGGATTGTCGGCCGGAAAATAGCCAGCAAAAGAGGCAAGATACATCCCTTTCTGGTATCCCGACTGCCCGGATGAAATCTGGGCTGTTCCGGTTTTTCCGGCAATTGTAAACCATGGATTCTTCAGCGAACGGCCGGTTCCTTTTTCGCAAACACCTTCAAGCATTTTTTGTGCCTTGCCAATGGTTTCTCGTGTGGTTATCATCGGATTGACAATTTCAGTTTTAAACTGTTTAACCAGCACTCCGTTATCTCTTACTTCCCTTACCAAACGGGGTTTTACCATTTTTCCGTTGTTGGCAACGGCATTATAAAAAGCAAGAATCTGCAATGGCGTCATTTTGGATTCATAACCGTATGACATCCATGCCAGGGTTGTTCCCCACCAGTCTGAATCGCCGGGATATTTAAAGAAAGGCTGCCCCTCGCCTTTTACTTCAATACCGAGCGGTTTATTCAATCCAAAACCGTAAATTCTGTCCACAAAGTTCCGGGGGTTACTTTCATAATTTTCAACAATAATTTTTGCCACCCCCACATTCGATGATTTTTCAAAAATCTCCTTCACGGTCATTTTTCCGTGTCCGCCATACTGATAATCACTGTCGTAAATTGTTCTTCCGTGATATTTCCACACTCCGCTGCCGGTATCATAAACATCACTGGTGTCTATCAGTCCGTCTTCCATGGCCGCCATCAGCGAAATAAGCTTAAATGTGGAACCGGGTTCATAACAGCCGGCATGCCCTAATGCATAATTATAATTTTCGGTATATACTCCGCTTTCTCTTCCCAGATTTGCAATTGCCTTAATTTCACCTGTCTGCACTTCCATCAAAATTGCAGTTCCCCAGTCGGCATTATTGCTTTGTAAATTTCGCCGCAGGGCACTTTCGGCTATATCCTGCAATTTAACGTTGATTGTTGTAAACACGTCCATTCCGTCTTGCGGCTCAATTTCGGTTCGAGTAACCCATCTTCCGGAAAGATTTTCGCGATAACTCACCCCCTCCTTACCTTTCAGATACTGTTCATAGGCACCTTCCAGGCCTGTGTAGCCAATATTTCCGTGAACACCGCCGTATGCACCTTTATTCAAATCGCCGATAGTGCGAAGTGCAAGAGTGCCCAAAGGCGTAACCCTGTGATTTTCATTTTCGATAATCATTCCGCCGCCAAATCTGCCTCTCCTTAAAATGGGGAACTTCTTTATCTGCTGCAGTTCATGATAATCAACTTTTCGGGGAGTAAGCAAAAAACCTCTGTTTCCGTTTTTATATGCTGTATTAAGTTTTCGTGCATACTCCTGCTGCGAGCCGTTTTTCAGAAAATTTGCAAGATACCAGGCCAAAGAATCGCTCTCGGCACTAAACACTCTTTTCACACCTTCGGAGGCAAGGTCAATGCGCACATAGTAACCCGGAACAGAAGTGGCAAGAACACTGCCGTCGTCAGCACAAATATTGCCCCTGTTGGGCTCAACCATCACCGTATGGTTTTTCAGATTTTTGGCAATCTGTTCCCATTTGTCATTTTTAATCTGCTGAACAGAAATCATTTTAAAAACGACCACTATACCAAAAATCAGCAACAAAAAATAGATGATGGCAATCCGTGCTACTATTATTTTCCTGATTTCCACTTCAAGTTATTTTTTTGATATCACAATTTTTCCGGGCGGGCGTAAAGGTTCCTGTAAATCTATTCCCGCAGCTTCAACTTTTTCTAAAACTTCTGAAGGCCTGCTGGCATCCATAAGGCGTGCAGAAAGCGTAATAGATTCGGAACGCAATTCATCAATCGCATCCTGAACCACTTCAATCTGCCTTATTGTGCGTTCCGACCAGTTTCGGTTTGTAATAAGCACAATCGCAAAAAATGAGAGCAGCCCCAAAAAAGGCAGTTGCCGGGTAAACCGTTCGTCAGTGAGTATTGTACCTCCCAAAAACGATTTCATTCCGGGCTTCCTTTTTATATTTTTTTTGTTTTCCTCCATTTCAAATTTTCTCTGCAATACGTAATTTCGCACTTCTCGCGCGTGAATTTTTTTCAATCTCATCCTCACCCGGAACTATAACTTTCCGGTTGATAAGCCTGAACGGACTTTTTATGTTTCCAAAAAAATCCTTCTCAACTTTCCCTTCAAAATTTCCGGTTTTCATAAAATTTTTACACAAGCGGTCTTCAAGACTGTGATATGTAATAACTGCCAGTCTTCCTCCGGGAACAAGCACGTCAAGTGATGCTTCCAGAAACTCTTTCAGCGATTCAAGCTCCTCATTTACCTCAATTCGCAAAGCCTGAAAAACCTTAGCCAGATATTTATTTTCATTACCGCCGGGTGCACATCTTTTTGCAATCTCTCTCAGTTCACCGGTGGTTTTTAAAGGTTTATCATTTCTGTAATTAATAATTTCAGAAGCCAGCCTTCGTGCATTTTTAATTTCGCCATACATTCTGAAGATAAAAGTGAGCTCTTCTTCATTGTACCTGTTAAGAACAAGTTCTGCATCAACGGCAGCGGTCTGGTTCATGCGCATATCAAGCCGCTCATCAAAACGAAAGGAAAAACCCCTGTGCGGCATGTCAAAATCATGTGAAGAAACGCCAAAATCGGCAAAAACCGCATTAACATTGTCAACATCAAAATAGCGCAGGAAATTTTTCAGATATCTGAAATTATGGCCGATAAAAAACAGCCGTTCATCCTGAATTATGTTAGCGGCAGCATCCCTGTCCTGATCAAAGGCAAAAAGCTTTCCGCCGCCAATTTCCTTTAAAATTAATTTTGAATGCCCTCCTCCGCCATAGGTTGCATCAACAACCGTAATACCGGGAGCAATATTTAATCCCGATATACTTTCTTCAGGCATCACAGGTATGTGATACGGGTTTCCCATTTATTCAGATGTTTTTTGTTTTCTTTTTTCTCTGAAACGCTGTGCAAATGTTGATTTATCCATTTTCTGGCTTTCATAAACCTCAACATCCCAGATACGGATTGAAAGCCCCATCCCGATTATCTTTACATTTTTCTTCAGTTTCCCGTAATTCAGATAATCTGCCGGAATATTTACACGACCGTTTGCAGCCATCCCGACTTTAATAAAGTTTTCGTAAAAAAACTGAAGAAATGCATCGTCCTCTTCATCAAAAGGATCAAGATTGCTTTTGAAAGCCGCAACACGTTCTTTCCAAAAACGCTCAGGATAAATATCAAGACAATCCTTAAACAAGTTGCGCTCAATAACAAGCGGCTCCAAAGCTTTATCCCCCATCTCCTTTTTAAAGACCGACGGAAGTACGATGCGCCCCTTGTCATCTATTGTTGCATTATATGTTCCTGTGAATTCTGTCATTCAATCCTGCTGTCTCAAAATTTAACGGTAAAAGTAAGAATTTATTCCAAATTATTCCACTTTATGACACTTTATTCCATTGAACCACAAGACCAAATTCGACAAAAATGTTAATAAACTGTTTGCAAGATATTAATAAAGACAAATTCAAAAACATCAATTTGCTAAAAATCAGAAACTTAATTTAAACAAATGAAGTTTTCAACAATGGTTAAAAACTATTAAAAAAATTACACAACACTATTAAAAAGAATAACTTATACGAATTGTATTTACAAAATAGTTCAAACTGTTTTGCAAATTTACAATTGGTATTAAAGTCAACAAAGAGCTTAAAAACCATTTTTTTAAGCAGAAACGTATCAAATATGTTTTTTATACTTTTACTTTGTATTTGAAAGTTTTTATCAATGGAAAGTACAACAGTTAAAAAAGAAGTGCAAAGTAATTATAAACCAATTGTTTTAAAGGAAGTTTTTGCATCCAAAAGCCCCCGGCTTGCACGATTTATTCCCGGTTTTATTTACCGTTTTATAGGCAGAATTATACACATTGACTTTTTAAACTTTTTTTTGCAAAAAAGCGGGCATTTAAAAGGGACGGCATTTGTTGACGAAGCTGTTAAAGAATTTAATATTAAACGCTATTTGCACGGATTTGACAATATACCTGAAACCGGACGGTTTATTTTTGCAAGCAATCATCCTCTTGGCGGATTTGACGGGTTGCTGCTGCTTAAAACCGTTGACGAGAAACTGGGAAATCCGAAATTTTTAACAAATGATATTTTACTTAACATTCCCCAGTTGCGCGATGTTTTTGTACCTGTAAACAAACATGGCGGCCACAGCCGCGAAGCAGCCAAAATATTAAGTGATACATACAATTCTGATGCACAGATACTGATTTTTCCGTCAGGGCTTGCTTCGCGAAAAATTAAAAGAAAAATTGTGGATTTAGACTGGAAAAAACATTTTATAACCAAATCTGTACAGCATAAGCGTGATGTTATTCCGGTTTTTATCAGCGGACGAAATACCAACCGTTTTTACAGACTTGCCAACATCAGAAAATTTTTAAGAATTAAATGGAATTTCGAAATGTTTTTCCTTCCTGATGAAACAGTCCGGCACCGTAACAGTGATGTGCATATTTATTTTGGAAAGCCAATTCCATACACAAAATTTGACAACACAAAAACCCATCAGCAATGGGCAGAATGGGTAAAAAATGAAGTTTATTGTTTACCGAAAAGTTTTGAAAACACAATTTAATATTCTTTTAACTACCAACATTATCCAATTTTATTAATTTTGCACACCGTTTCATTTAAAAATATATTGATGAAAGATATTGTTGCACCACTTCCAAAGGAACAGATCGTTGCAGAACTGACATCCGAAAAGTTGTTGCGCAAAACGAACAAGGGAGGAAACGAAATATATGTAATTACCCACAACGACTCACCTGCCATTATGCATGAAATAGGCCGTTTGCGTGAAATTACATTTAGGGAAGCCGGTGGTGGTACCGGTAAGGAAACCGACATTGACAATTACGATGTTTCTGATTATCCATACAAACAACTTATAGTATGGGACCCAGACTCACAAGAAATTTTGGGAGGTTACCGCTATATGCTGTGTTTTGAAGTGCCAATCAACAAAAATGGTGAGGTTCAGATGGCAACTTCAAATTTATTTAACATGTCTGATCAGTTTATAAAAGAATATCTGCCCTATACCCTGGAACTCGGACGTTCCTTTGTTCAGCCTACTTATCAGTCGAGCAAGGCAGGAGCCAAAGCTCTTTTTGCATTAGACAACCTTTGGGACGGACTGGGAGCACTTACAGTAGATTATCCTCAAATAAAATATTTCTTCGGAAAGGTAACCATGTATCAGCACTTCCACAATGAAGCACGAAATCTGATACAATATTTCTTTAAAAAATATTTCCGCGACAAGGATAATCTTGTCTATCCGAAAGAACCGATTGAATTTGGGTATGACGAAAAAAAGATGAAAGAGCTTTTCAACGGCAACGATTATAAGGAAGATTACCGGATTCTGATTCAGTCAGTAAGACAATTTGCAGAAAATGTTCCGCCGCTTATAAATGCTTACATGAATCTTTCACCGTCAATGAAAACTTTTGGCACCGCAATGAATAAAAAATTTGGCGGTGTTCTTGAAACCGGAATAATTGTAACGATAAAGGATATTTATCAGGTAAAATACGACCGCCATATTGAAACCTATATTAAAAACAAGGGGGACAATATATGGGAAGAACCTATTTAACCCTGATTGATTTTTTTATTTTATCGGAGCTGCATATTTAAGAACATCCTCACCTGTAATCCGGCGGTCACATAAAATTATCAGCCGCTCAATCACATTTCGAAATTCACGGATATTGCCGGTCCAGTTTATTTTCTGAAGCTCGGCAATTGCATCATCGGTTATAGTTTTTTCGGGAACTCCGTATTCATTGCAGATTACCCCTATAAAATGATTTGCCAGCAGCGGAATATCTTCAATCCGCTCACTGAGAGATGGTACATGAATTAAAATCACACTCAGACGGTGATATAAATCTTCACGAAACCTGCCTTTTTCAATCTCTTCAGATATGTTTTTATTGGTTGCGGCAACTATCCTCACATCAACTTTGATATGCTTGTCGCCACCCACCCGTGAAATCACATTTTCCTGAAGGGCACGCAATACTTTTGCCTGTGCGGAAAGGCTCATATCGCCAATTTCATCAAGAAAAAGTGTGCCTCCGTTTGCCTGTTCAAATTTTCCCATTCTCTGTTTTACAGCTGAAGTAAAAGAACCTTTCTCATGACCAAACAGCTCACTCTCGATAAGTTCCGACGGAATTGCAGCACAATTCACCTCAACAAACGGCCCTGAAACACGATTGCTCTGGTCATGAATTCTGCGGGCAACCAGTTCCTTGCCGGTTCCGTTGTCGCCGGTTATTAAAATGCGGGCATCGGTTGGTGCAACACGGTCTGCCATTTCAATCACCTTCATTATTGCCGGCGATTCACCAATTATTTCATATTTTTTACTGACCTTCTTTTTTAATATTTTGGTTTCATTTACCAGTGTCGATTTATCCATTGCATTTCTGATGGTAATAAGCAGCCGGTTCAGATCCAATGGTTTTTCAATAAAGTCATAAGCTCCCTTTTTTATTGAATCCACTGCGGTATCGATATTCCCATGGCCTGAAATCATAACCACCGGTGAATCCGGGGCCACTGCATTCAGCTGCTCCAGTACCTCAATCCCGTCCATACCCGGCATTTTGATATCACACAAAATAATATCGTATTCGGTCTGTTTTACCATTTCAAGGCCTTTACTCCCGTCTTCCGCCAAATCCACTTCATACTTTTCATATTCCAGAATATCTTTTAAAGTGTTGCGAATACTCCTTTCATCATCTATCACAAGAATTTTTGACATACTTTCCCTTTTTAAAAACACAAAAGTACCTAAAAGTAACAAAAAAAGCTGCACAATCACTAATCAATCGGGCAGCTCCTATATTTTGATGAAAAAACTGTCAGCATCCTCCCTTTACCTGCACAACCTCCCGTTTTACCGGTGCTCCTATATTTTTCAGGGCATCAACAAGGTTTGTCATCTGCCGGGCAGCATCCGACCTGAACTGATATTCCTGAAGTATATTTTTGGGAGAATCGGGCAAAGGTTCTTCAATATCAAAAAACATCTGACGAAACTCATCTGCACTTTCCCTTAAAATCATATTGTCTGATTTGCCGATATGCTTTGCCTTCAGACAGGACATCCGGGCAAGCGTATCGCTGTCGGCATAAATAATATTGGTTTTCAGATTTTGCCTGAACAAAGGCTGATACTGCCGCTCCATCATATTTTCAAAAGGGATGTTAATTGCCATTGGCAGATGAAATTCCTCAAACTCTTCAGGAGACCTTACATCTATTATGTTCAATGAATAGTAATTATTCACAATTTCATCAGCCAGCTTATCCGCCGGAATTTCTTTAAATACACATGTTTGCAGTCGTTTAGCCTTAGCAATGCGTTTATTCATAATATCATAATTTCCGGGTAAAAAAGCAACAACTGCCAAAACTGCAAACAAAGAAGCTGCGGCAAGTGCATAACGATTTCTTTGTGAAGTATCAATTTCAGATTTACGCCCGTTAACCTTGTTTTCAATAAACCACGTTGCAACAAATGCAGCTACGGCAATAAATGAAAGTATAAAACCGAAAGCCACATCAGATATTCCAAAAAACCCGGATATTTTAATCATCCCCATATTATCGGCATTGTATATATTTTCAATCAGCGGAAAAGTTTCAATAAATGCCCAAACTCCCAGTATCGAGCCAAAAACAAATGCAAGTGCATCCAATTTTCCTATTGCCAGTGCACACACACTTGTTCCCGGGCAAAATCCGCCGATTATAAATCCTGCTCCCATGATTAATCCGCCCAAAACTGCCGATTTCAGGAAAGTCGGGTTTACATATATCACGCTCAAATCAAGTATTCCATAATGTCCCATCAGAAGTACGCCCGCCATTGCGGTTATTCCGGCAGTAAAAAATACACGTAAAACCGTAAAGTCATATCCGTAGAAAAGCCCCACAAGCTTTTTAGTGGATGAAAACCCTGCCTGTTCGAGAATAAAACCGAATGCAATTCCAAGGAAAAAAGCGATAACAAGGCTAAATTCCTCACTTATTATAAAAGGTACTAATGGTCCCATAACAGTTCTATTTTAACCAAAGTTTTCTAAAAAAATATGCAAGTGCATAAGCACCGCCAAAAATTGCCAGCATAGTAATAATTCCTCCAAGGGAAAGAACTGCCATTCCGCTGAGTGCCGAACCGCTGGTACATCCTCGCCCAAGCTGAGAACCGTATCCGAACAGGGCACCTCCCAAAATTGCACCTGCAATGCGAACTCCGTTTTTTACACGTACCCCTTTTTCAAGTTTAAGGCCGGTACGGTTGGCCAAAACACCAGAAAAAAAGGCTCCCACCAGTACTCCCACAACTTCAAAAACAAGAAAGTTTTTCCATGGCCCTTCAGGTGTGGTTTCTTTAAAATCACGATAAAAAGCAGTATTCCCGGCATGTGCGGGAGCAACTGTTTCAACAGAAGCAACAACAACACTTTTAAAAGCACCGCTGGCCCCCAGTCCGCGCCCGGTAATATAAATTGTGGCAAGCAGAACCAACCCCAGAAGAAAGCCTGCAAGATAAGGGTTCATGTATGGTTTTGGCTTTGCCGGTTCAAATGT
>CAZXTX010000051.1:9274-12848 GCA_964643695.1 uncultured Mariniphaga sp.
TGATTTTTTTAATGTTTTGCCATTAATAATTATAAATCTTTATTATTTAATTCAGTTTCTTCATCATCATCTTCTTCAAGCTCCTCATAGCCGGTAATCATTGCCTGAATATTTGATGTCGGAGTATGCCCGGTGGTAGTCATATACACATGCACCACCAAAAAAACCATCAGTAAAAATGCACCCAGAGTGTGCCAGAAAGCCACACTTTCAAGAGAAAAATTACTGATTATCACTATGTCGTTTTTATCAATGGTTTTATGAAACATATAGATAATTCCCGAAATAACTGTTAAAGGAATCAGCACCAGTTTAAAACTGAGGTAAACAAGTCTTTGCAACGGATTCAGCTTTCTGACCTCACTCTTTTTTGAAGGATGATTTTCGCCTTTAAACATTCCTATACTGTAAAACCTGATTTGAGCTGCAAGTTTTTTTGTAGTGGGAATATATTGTTTCCACTCACCTGTAACAAAATGCCAGAAAATTGCAAATACAATCAGCGCAATAAGCATCCATGAAGCCACTCTGTGAAACCGTGCAGCATGCTCAAATCCCAGCACACGAATTGTTCCGTGAACCTCAAACCCCGTAAATGCCAGAAATATTATCAACGATGCCTGACTCCAGTGCCAGAATCTTTCAAATCCCTTGTAAACATATACTCTTCTCATAACATCCGGTTTAAATTTTCAGCTCTTCATTTGCATAATCAATAACATCTGTTTCGTACTCTTTCTTCCTTATTGAAATTATTATACGAATTGCTGCATGTAAAAAAACAGCACCTATTGAGCCAAAAAACAGAAGCATTCCCATAATATCGAGCGGTTTGTTAAAATCCCGTCCCGGAAGGTAAAAACCTGTCAGAGATGTAAGTCTGCCCTCTTCACTCCGGGTATGACATTCAGCACATCCCACGCTGTTTTCCTTTGGTGAAACCATATGATTAACCGGCCAGTACATTTCGGTTTCAACAAAACCATACTCACCGCTATACGGGAGCCCGACCGTTTTCATTCCTGCTGCAACAGCCGTTTCCCAATCAAAATCCTGCCAGAATGCACTGTCGCCTTTTTGCTCCGAAAAAAGTTTTGGCTGAATAAGAATATTGTATTTTTTATCATAAATCTGATCACCTCTATGAATTTTTACAGGAATAATTTTCGATTCAGGATCATCGTGCGAGCCAAACAAGGTATTCATTTTTACAGGCATCTCCTTAATTGTGTCACCAAGCATATAGTGATCAGCGGTTCCGTTAAACCAAATATAATCGGGTTTTACATTTTTTGCTTTAATAAAAGTACCTTTAATTGAGAGGTATTCCCGTGTGCTGTCCTTATTAAACTCATGAAACGGCTGTCCGTCTCTGAGCCTGCCCGCATCTGACCACATCCACGCCATAGTAGTCGGGTTAACCTTGGCGTAAACGGGAATATGACAAGCCTGGCATGAAACTTTTGCGTTATGCCGGTTGAGTAGATCGTCAAAATGAGGGGTTGAAGTATGACACTGCTCACAGGTTGCACGAAAAGTGTTTGATGAAGATACAGAATAAAGCCTCCCCAGAATCTGATGATTTTCACCACCATGACATTCAACACATGACATATCCATTCCATTGGCAGCCATGTGTACATCCACATTCCGGTCGCAGGCCAACTGAGCGGCTTCAAGGTCGCCGTGCTTTACATTATTACCACCACCGCTGTAAAAATGACAGCTGCCGCAATTAATTTTATCGGGCTTGCCAACACTCTGAGCAACCAATGTCAGATTAACCGAGCGGTCAGGATAACCGGCCGTTGCAGAGCCTTTCAGATAAAGCTCGCTGTTGTCGTGACAAACCATACAGTCAACATTCCGGGCATTGTTAAAATCATAATGGTCATTGGTCATACCGTAACCAATATGACACTTTGCACAAGAGAGTTCATTTGACTGAGCCCCTAAACAAAAATTATTCAATACGTTCTTCTTGCCGGCAGATGTAACGCCCCTGCCTTCAACATACGAAACACGCTCCCAATTCCAGTGTGCAGAGTTCATTACCTCCTTGTGCCTTTCGGTATGACAGCTTATACATACTTCGGTAACATCCTGCGGAGTATCAAACTCACGCTGCAACTGAGACAGCAAACTGTGGTTAATAGAAGAAACAGGCTTAATGGCAAATTCCTGTTTCAGTTCCTCAAGTTTCAGATTGTAATACTCATTTCCGGTGTTAAAAATGTTTATTAAAACCAAAACTGCAGCAACAGACAGGATAATGACGATAATGGTTTTTTTCATTACTCAAATATTAAGCAAATGATTAGAAAAATTCATATTGAAATATTTCGGATAACAAAATTATGCAAATATCTATATATACATATATAAATTAAACACACATTATAAAAAAGTTTGAAATATGAAGATAAATATCTAAAAACAAACAGAATACACAAATATGTTATACAACATCTGTCAGAAATCAAATTAAATTCCTTTTTTTACTTTTTCATTAAAAACAGAAATGAAAAAGTATATATTTTTTATTCTTCTATTCATAATTATCAATAATATTTCAGCACAAACAGCCGACAGTATAAAATCACCCGAACCGGATATTTTACCGGGATGGACTCTTTATGTTCCGGGTGCATCTTATTTTTATCAAAAGGATTATCTTAAGGGTGCTGTATTTGCCGCACTTGAAACCGGCGGTGTTTACATGGGAATAAAACATTCACAAACACTAAAAAACAACAGTTCCAGCCCTTATTACAATTTCCCTCTTTTTATCGGCTTGCAGGCATTTCAGACAGAAAAACTTGTAAACTTCAAAAATCAGCTGGAAAGAATAAAATATTACAATCCCGGTTTCAGATATCATGATATTTCAGAAAAGGAACTATATCTGGCACCATTTAAAATAAAGAATATTGCAACCCCGATAACCGGGGGCATGGTGCTGCTGGCCGGAGTATTTCTCGGACTGGAAAAGCATTATGCTAAAAATTCCATTTCGGAAGTGAGCCACATCTATTTTCTAAACCGGTACATACCGCGCAATCAGGCATTAACAGCTTACGGAGCCACTTCATTAGCAATGGGCTGGGCTGCCGGAGTGGGCGAAGAATATATTGTCAGGAATTATATGATGCCAATAATGGATTACAAATACGGACAAACCAAAGGTTTAATTTATTCAAGCGTGGCTTTTGGCGCACTGCATTTCACCAACCTCTTTTTTGCCGAAAAACCGGATTACAAATCAACCCTGTTACAGGTTGGTCAGGCAACTGTTCTGGGTTTAATTCTGGGAAGAGACATCCAAAAACGCGATTACAACATAGGGCCAGCCGTAGCAGCGCATGTATGGTACGATGCAGTTCTGATGATCGGCTCATTTCTGATAAACCCGGAAAATAACTTTCTTGGTGCAAGTGTAAAGTTTGGGTTCTCAAAAGATTGAAAAACGTAATTATTTAACGTGAGTTCGATGTAATACCGATTGGAAAAATATAATAAACCAATTATCACTCTGCTCAATTGTTCTAAATATTTTAACCATCGGCATTAACGA
>CAZXTX010000052.1:0-12804 GCA_964643695.1 uncultured Mariniphaga sp.
AAAAGATGAATCGGAGTGCTTTTTCCAATATTAAAGGGGGATTGAGGGGGATTGTAAATTTGATTTTCAATCAATAAAAACATTCAATTTCTTTTAACAGTTTGAGGTATTGAATCCCCCTTGTTTTCCCTCTTTGGAATTCATCAGTTATTTTTCATGGCAATATAGCATCCAAAGGGGGACAAGTTCTAAACAACCTCTTTTTTTATTAAAACTTCGTACGCACCCCTCTCGCCTTGTCACTGCCGAGGAATGAAACTACGTGGTTTACCTGACCTTTGACAGACAATCTCATATCTTATTGCCGTTGCTATGTATTTTGCTTTTTAAATTAGACTTCATTCAGCTCTGTCATAACCTGCTACCGAACACATTTTGCTTTTTATTAAAAAAACATTTATAAACATGTCCACAAAAACCGCAAACACCTCTTTCTTATAATGTATTAATACCACAATTAAATGAAGCCGGAATTTTCAGAATACAATTTCAAACAACTCCTTGAAGAAAAATCATTTGTTTCATGGGTATTGCATGAAGATAATAATAAGGAGTGGAAAAAATTTATCAGAACAAATCCAAAAATAAAGCATCAGATAAAAAAAGCCAGAGAAATCATTAATTTATTGCAGGAAGAATACGAAACTCTTGATGAAAAATCAGTTATTGAAGTATGGAATAACATTAATTATCTTCAACAAAAACAGAGTAAAGTAAGAAAAACAAACTTCCCTAAAACAATAGGCTGGGCAGCAACATTTTTACTTGTTTTTGTATCAAGCTTTTTTGCATTCTATTATTTCAACTCTGAAAAAAACTACCAATTTGCTTCATCCGGCATTTCTCAACACAGTGATGCCAGGCTGACTCTCTCAACCGGTGAGAAAATAGCTTTAAAAAAACACAATTCGATTATTTCACTTAACGACACAACCGGCCAGATTACCGTAAACGACACTATTATTAATCTGCAACAAATTCAGGAAACCAATGTAAAAAAAGTTCAGATGAATGAAGTAATAGTACCTTATGGTAAAAAATCGGAACTTTTGTTGGCAGACGGCACAAAAGTCTGGCTCAATGCCGGAAGCAAATTAGCCTTTCCCTCACGATTTACACAAAACAAACGTGAAGTCTTTCTTGAAGGCGAAGCATGTTTTCAGGTAGCAAAAAATGAACAGCAGCCTTTTATTGTCAACACTGAAAATATTAGGGTGAAAGTTTTGGGAACCTGTTTTAATGTTTCTGCCTATACTTCTGATGCAACTGTTGAAACTGTTTTAATAGAAGGAAGTGTTGCGGTTGAAAAAAGCGGCACTTTGGGATTTGGCAAAAAAGAAGTTGTATTGGAGCCAAATCAAAAAGCCAGCTTCAAAAAGGGAGAAAGCGAAATTGCAGTATCGTTTGAAAAAGATACTGATTTATACATTGCATGGACTTATGGATGGCTGAAATATGACCGCGAAAACCTATTGTCGGTTTTACAAAAGGTAGAAAGGTATTTCAATGTAGAAATTCAGTTACCGCAAGACTATCCCGCTGATGATAAAATTACCGGAAAACTTGATTTGAAAGATTCATTAGAGGATGTAATGTTCGCGCTGGCTCATGCCGCAGAATTTGAATTTCGTATAACCGGTAATAAAATATTAATTGATAAAAAAATTAAGGAAATAAAACGACGATAACATTTTAAAATGATAAAACCGGAAGGCCTGCCCGCCCACCGGTTTTGAATAAATTAAAAATAGTGTTTAATCTAAACGTTGCAAAAGTATGAAAAAAAAGAGAGTTTTACAGTGTTTCTTGCAAAAGAGAAGTTTGTTGAAAATTTTGTTAAAAATGAAACTATTAGCTTTTCTATTTTTTTTAGGTTTTATAGGGTCTGCAGCTGAGAGCTATTCGCAGTCTACAACATTTAACCTAAAAATGAAAAATGCAACTGTTTTACAGATATTTGAATATATCGAGGAAAACAGTGAATTTATTTTCTTGTACAATGAAAAATGGATTGATATAGGTCGAAAGGCAAATATCAATGTAAAGGATGGTACAGTTGATATAATTTTGAATCAAGCATTTAAAGGTACAAATAATGCTTATAAAATCTATGACCGGCAGATTACAGTTTTTAAGGATGAAAATTTAAATTCTTCTTCTCTGATAAACTCACATCTACCTGTAGTTAAAAGTAGTTTATCGGAACAACAACTAAATGAAATCTCAGGAAAAGTAACTGATAATCTAGGAATCCCGTTGCCGGGTGTATCAATTATTGTTAAGGGAACTACTATAGGAACTGTTACTAATCATGATGGTGAATTTACACTTCATGTTCCTGTTGATGCCAAAACTTTGCAGTTTTCGTTTGTAGGTATGAGCACACAGGAAATTGCAATTGAGGGAAGGACAGTTTTAAATATGGTATTGGAAGAGGATATTATCGGATTAGAGGAGGTGGTTGCTGTAGGATATGGAACAGTACGCAAAAAGGATCTTACTGGAGCAATTGTTAATGTTCGTGCAGAAGAAATGGTAAAATATCAACCGTCTAATATTCAAGAATTGTTACGTTCTTCGGTACCTGGTTTGAAAGTGGGTTATAGCACAAGTGCAAAAAATACACCGGATTTTGAAATCAGAGGAAATAATACTATTAAAGCCAGTGCCTCATCTGAAATATTAGCAAATAAACCACTAATTGTTTTAGATGGTGTAATTTTTAATGGAGATCTTGTTGAAATTAATATAAATGACATTGAAAGCATTGATGTACTCAAAGATGCAAGTGCTGCCTCTATTTATGGATCACGTGCGTCTAACGGAGTAATTGTAATTACTACAAAAAAAGGGAAATCGTCAAAACCAATTATTAACATTAATGCAAAATTCGGAGTTATAACTGGAGCAAACAGATTGAGTACATTTAAAGCAGGTGATGAAGTAATGACATGGTTAACTGATATGAATGAATCCATTAATAATCTGTTACAAGAACCATGGACAAAATATAGAAAATTTGATGGCGTACCATCTGAATTCAGAGACGACTGGCTATTAGCCAATGGAATTCCGGGGGAAACCAATCCTGATAAAATTACTGCCGCATGGCTAGATGCTCTTGGTTTTGAATCAAATGAAAAAGAAAATTATCTTAAAGGAAGAGGCTTCGATTGGCAAGATTGGTTATTTCATACTGGGCTTAGACAAGATTATGATATAAGCATTTCTGGTCGAAATGAAAATATTTCTTATTACTGGTCATTAGGATATTTAAATAGTGAGTCTGTTATAATTAATGACAAATTCAGTACCATCAGAAGCAAACTTAATTTAGATTTTAAAGCAACTAATTTTTTAAACATTGGATTAAATGCTAATCTTAGTTATCAAGATGAGGGGCAACAATCAATAAGTAATGGTTTATATCGCACTGCATCACCTTATGATTCACCATGGGATAATATTGTTTTTAATGAGAATATACCCGTTATTGGCAGTTTTATCAATACATATCCGAAAGAATATTTGAAAATGTCCGGAGCAGGTTCTAATCGTAGTAATCCTTATTTAAATCCTGCATATACCAATAGAAAATATGATCAATATAAGATATTTCCAACCATATATGCAAAATTATATTTGCCCCTTGGTTTTACTTTTACGTCAAATTTGACAACCAGAATTGATTTTACAAATCAATTATATTTTGAAGATGGTAATAATCCTAATTGGGCTCATGGAGGTTGGGTTGAGCGTAGACATAATAAAATTTTTGAATGGCAGAATGATAATATTTTGAATTGGAATAAAGAATTTGGTGAACATAAATTTGATTTTACAGGGCTCATTAATGCTGAAAAAGGACAATTTTGGTACACCTTAGCAAAAGCCTCAAATTTTTCACCAACACAAGCTCTCGGTTATCATGGAATAGGTTTGGGGTTAATACCTCAAACAGGTTCAAGTGATGAAGTTATAACGAGGAATGCATTGATGGGACGTATTAATTATGGTCTAAAAAATAAATACAATTTTTCAGTTTCATTTCGAAGAGATGGTTATTCACGTTTTGGATCAGAAAAAAAATATGCAAACTTCCCTTCTTTTTCCGGTGCGTGGATTCTTACAAATGAAAATTTTATGACGATCCCATCTTCTCTTTTATCATTTTTAAAATTGCGTGTTAGTTGGGGAGTTAATGGGAACAGTAGTGGTTTGAATTCTTATGCAGCATATGCAACACTTAGTGATAACAAATATCTAAATTATGACAATGGATATGTTATTGCTCCTTATGTATATATCGACAGAATGGCAAATTCAACATTAGCTTGGGAGAAAAATCAGGCTTGGAACTTAGGATTAGATTATGGGATTATAAATGATAGAATACGAGGGGCATTAGATATATATATTGCTAAAACAACTGATATGTTGTTGGATAAAAAACTTCCAATTGTGACTGGATTTGATATTCTAACTACAAACGTAGGAAGTTTGAAAAATACCGGTTTTGATTTATCAATTAATACCGTTAATATTGAAAAAAGTTCATTTAATTGGAATAGCACTTTTAATGTTAGTTATTATAATAATGAAATAATTTCTCTTACTGGAGAAAAAACAGAAATTACAGATGATAAGGGAAATATTGTTTTAAAGGAAGTAGATGATATTGATAATGGTTGGTTTATTGGAAAAAATAAGGACATTATTTGGGATTATGAAATAAATGGTGTTTATAAAATAGGAGAAGAAGAAGTAGCAGCAAAATATGGTTTATATCCTGGTGATTTTAGAATAGTAGATAAGAATAATGATGGAGTTATAAATTCAAAAGATAAAATATTTCAAGGTATTACAAAAAATCCTTGGTATTTGACATTAACAAATGATTTTAAATATAAAGGTTTAGATTTTGGTATAATTTTATTATCAAAATTGGGATATAAAGGAGGAACGAATTCTCCTTTTAATAATGACGAGACTTATATAAAAAATCATAATGTGTATAATTTACCTTATTGGACTCCTGAAAATCAAATTAATAATGCTGCAAGAATCAATTCAATACGGTTAGGAAATGTAACATACTGGCAAAATAGAAGTTATTTACGCATTCAAAACGTTTCAGTTGGATATAAAATATCAGATAACATGTTACATTCAATTAAATTTGATGGAAATATAAGATTAGGTTTTACTATTGAAAATTTAGCCGTATTTACAAAATGGATAGAAGGAGATCCCGAGTCTCAAAGAGAAATGCCAAGAACTTTTTCTTTCAGTCTAAATACTACATTCTAAATATTATTAAAATGAATAATTCAATTTTTAAAATAATGAAAATGAGAAATATTAAAATAATTATTATTTGTGCAATTATAACATTGACATCATGTAATGAAGATTTTCTGATACAAAACCCTTTATCAACTTTAAGTCCGGAAAATACTTTTGTTGATGCAATAGGATTGCAAACAGTATTGGACGCAGCAGTAAAAGGAGTATTTGATCAATGGAATGGTGATTTCAACAATCTCATGTTTAATTATGAAATGAGTGAGGCCGCAGTAATAGGCTCAACTGACCGACCAAATGCTTTTGTTGATTTACGTGTTTATGCGACTCCTCAATTTTCAATTAATGATGATGCTGGTCGAACACTATCGTCTTATAGTGACAATTATCAACAAATTAAAAATTGTAATACTGTTATTGATTATATTGATATCCCTGAATGGAAAGATGGAATTGAAAATCTTGAAAGAAATCATATTTTAGGAACTGCTTATTTTCTACGTGCATTCTATTATTTACAATTAACAATGCAATTTGGAAATGTTGCTTTTCCTTTAACAGTAATCAAAGAATCTCGTCAGGATTTTAAAGTTTTTTATATGCAGGGTATATGGGATCAGATGATTGCAGATCTTGAATGGGCAGTTAATTGGGTAAAGCCTAAAAGTAAAATCCCTGTTGGTCAACCTCCTGTTGATGCAGTTAAAATATTACTTTCAAAATATTATATTCTTAATGAAAGATTTGCTGATGCGGAATTATTGATGACCGAAGTAATTAATGATCCTGAGTCTGTGCTTTTTACTGATCAATATGTTGATATTGACTCTGTTAGAGTGGGAAATAATTTTAATCCTTTTTCAGGTGAAAAACTTGAAGGATTGAATTGTATGCAAGTGGCTGACCCTATTAACTTACTTCATAGCGATGAAGGATCTCAAAAAGCAAAAAATCCAGAAGGTATCTGGGTGTTTGTTAATGAACCTTTTTTAGATGGAAGTTTAGGTCAAAGAGCTGGAATACGTGCTTGGGGGCCTAATTTTGTAAGTACAAATCAAGGATTAAAAGCACCACCAACAGGAACAGTTACTGCAATGAATACCAGTCAAAATGAAGTTTCTAAACAAATGCTTAAGTGGGGCAGAAGCCAAGGGTTTGCAAGACCAACAAATTACGCTCAATATGAAATATGGAATTATGATGGCTTAATTGATAGACAGGATTACCGTCACAAAAGAGGAAACTGGTTTGATATGGATATGTTAATATATGATAATCCTGAACTTAAAAATAGTGAATGGTATGGTAAACCTGTGAAATTATACCATGATGGAGTACTTCTTTGTCATGACTCAATAAGATGTTTTTTTGGCTATCCTTTATATAAATTTTATGTGCAAAATAAGGAAATTCAAGTTAGGCGCCAAGATGGAGGTAAAGGAGAAATTTATGCAATGCGTGAGGCTGAGGCATATCTAATCAGGGCTGAAGCACGATTTTGGCAAAATAATTTTGTGGGTGCATCTGAAGATATCAATGTTATTAGAAAACGTGCAAATGCTGTTAAATTGTATAGTGCTGCTGATATTCAGAAGGATGGTATAAGTACTATTTTAGATGAACGATGTCGTGAACTTTATGCAGAAGAATATCGTCATGATGAATTAGTACGAATATCTGTGGTTTTTGCAAAAACTGGCAGACAATGTTATAATGGGAAAGTTTATTCATGGGATAGCATAGATATGGAAAAATCTCTTTCGTCCGAAAGCTTTTATTATGACAGACAAATGGAACGAAATAACTTTATTAGAGAAAACACATCTTGGGCTACTTACTCAACAACTAAATATACTATGGATCCAAAACATATCTTTTGGCCTGTTTATGAACCTTTTATTATTGGTAATGTATTAAACGTCTTAAATCAAACTACCGGATATGATGGTTCTGAAAATAATATTGAACCATTAGTTCATAAAATACAACAACCTGGAATGTCAAATATTGATCCAATGGAAGCAATTGGTGAAAGATAAGCTGATATTTGATAGTTTAAATAATACAAAATAAATTCTATATTGTTTTTTTACAATTATAAGTCAAAAAACGTTGATAATTATTTGAGAATGATTGAAATAAATATTTGAGATATTTTGTTAGTTCCATGGTAATCATAATTTTGACAGATTTTGCTAAAAATTTATTCTTTAATATGGTTATCATGGAATGTTTTGATTTTAAATCACTAATTATCAGAATGCTAAAAGATTGTTGATTTTTAATAAAACAGAAAAGGCTTATTTTATTTTTATCCTAAAAAATATTAATCTTATTAAAATAAGGTAGCTTAAGAAATTTAATGGATGACATTGATTATTTAAATACATGAAAGAGTTTTTTAGTTTTCATGCATAATATGTTTTAGTTTTAGTTTTTAATTATAATGATTCATATCTTTAGAAATAGATTTACACAAAGTATTTTACTTTTCTGCATTGTAAGTTTTATTTCATATTCCGGTAAAAAAACAGAAAGTGGCCTTTGTCAAGGAAATTACTACACTGAAAACGAGGCATGTGAAGTAATAAATAAACTTAAATCGGAGTATAAAACTTCGAAGGAATGGCTTAAGCATGCAGAGATTATCCGTAATGGAATTTTAAAAGGTGCCGGGCTGATTCCGTTACCTGAAAAAATGCCCTTAAATCCCATTTATATTAATAAAAGAGAATATTCGGGTTATTCTGTACAAAATGTTGCTATAGAAAGTTTGCCTGGTGTTTTTGTTACAAGCAGTTTGTATATGCCTGCCAAACCTCTCAGCAGCATACATAGAATCTTAAACACTCACAGACACTGGCCCAAACCTGAAGATTATGAACGATTTCGCGATGATGCACAAATTCGTTGTGCAGCTTTTGCAAAAATGGGTGCAGTGGTTTTTGCTTATGATATGGTTGGTTATGGTGAAATGGTTGAATGGGGTTGGGAGCATAATTATAGACTGGCATTAAAACAGCAATTGTCGAATAGCATTCGTGCACTTGACTTTATACTTTCGCTTGAGAATGTTGATTCAGAACGAATTGCCATAACCGGAGCTTCTGGAGGAGCTACACAGGCTTTTATGCTGACTGCGGTTGATAATCGGATAAAAGTTTCAGTACCGGTTGTTCAGGTTTCTGCTCATTTTTTTGGAGGCTGTGTATGTGAAAGCGGAATGCCGATTCACAAAAGCAAGCACCATCAGACCAATAATGTTGAAATTGCCGTCATGACTGCTCCACGTCCTATGCTGATAGTTTCCGTAGGTAATGACTGGACAAAAAATACACCGGATGTTGAATATCCTCATATAAAATACATTTATGAGCTTTTGGGTGCCGGAAATAATGTAAAGAATATTCATTTTCCTAATGAAGGTCATGGCTATGAGATTTCAAAACGAAAAGCAATTTATCCATTTTTTGCAATTCAATTTAAAATGAATTTAGATGCAATAACAGATGAAGACGGTAATATTTCAGAAGCAGGAATTGAAGTTGAGCCTTATGAAATGTTTGAAGTTTTTTCAAAAGATAATCTCCGTCCGGATTATGCTGTTTTGAAAAATGATGATGCAAAGTGGACAAAATAATTTCATCATCAATAAATTATAATAAATGGAAAATAAAAATACAAGAAGAGGATTTATTAAAAAGACATCACTTGGATTAACAGGTATTGCAATATCATCAAGTGTAACTTCCATGAGTTCACTTTCATATAAAAGGATTATTGGAGCAAATGACCGGATTAATATAGGTTTTTTAGGATGTGGTGCCAGGAGCAGAGGTCATCAGAATATGGTAAAAATGTCAGTGAAAGACAAAAACTTAGGCGTAGTTGCAGTATGCGATATTTGGCAGCAAAATCGGGAGAAATCTGCTTTAAGATGTAAAGAAATATTTGGAAATGAAGTGGCCCAATTTAAATATTCTGAAGATATGCTTGAGATGAAAGATCTTGATGCTGTAATGATTGCAACAGGAGATTTTCAGCATGCAAAAATACTTGCAGAGGTTGTGAAGGCCGGAAAAGACTGTTATTGTGAAAAACCAATGTCTGAAGATGTTGAAGAAGCAAAAGTTGCAAGAGAAGCTGTTGTTTCATCAAAACAAATTGTTCAAATGGGCTCACAATGGATAAGCGATCCTATTCAAATAAAGATTCGTGACATAGTACGTTCTGGAAAATTAGGAAAAATAACAAAAATTGAACAGGTGTGGAATGATAATAACCATCGTTGGCATAATCCCAATAATCCAAATGTCTATGCAATTAAGGAACAAGATACTGATTGGGAGAGATGGCTTTTAGGTAAACCATACAGGCCTTTCGATCCGTGGGCATACTTTGAATTTAGAATTTTTAGGGAATTTTCGGGAGGCATTACTTCACAATGGATGAGTCATGCAAGTGGTTTGGTTCATTTTTATACTGACACTACTATTCCTGATTCAATGGTAGCCAGTGGAGGTATTTTAGGCTGGCCGGATATCAGACAAAATCCAGATACCTTTCAGGCACTGGCAATGTATAAAGATGCTGGTTTCTTACATTCTTATACTTCAAATTATGCAAATAAATTTGGTGATTATACATGTATAAGAGGAAAGGAGGGAACTTTATTCGCTCATGGGGGAGAAGGCAGTCCTCGTTGGTTTTATATTCCAGAACATCAAAATCTTCCCGGAGGCTTTGATTTTTATACAGGATTAAGTGAAGCAATAAAAAATGGCAAAGTAGAAATAATTACTGTTGAAGAGTATAATAATGAGCTTCCGCCGGTCAGTTTAAGTGATGATAGTAAGTTTCACATAGACAACTGGATTGATTGTATTAGAAGTCGGAATCCACAAACGAATGGACATATTCATACTGGCTTTTGGCATTCTGTTGCAAGTATAATGGCAAAACGTGCTTATAGGGAGGGAAAAAAAATATTTTGGGATAAGGAAAAAGAAGAAATTGTAAGCAATTGATCTTGTTTGGAAAAAGAGAAGTATGATTTATGTAATAACATATAACAATAGTAATCAGTAATTTACACATTAAAATTTTTTATATGAAAAAGAAACAAAGTTTAAAGTTTTTATTGGTGGTAATTTTTTTACTATCAATATTTCATTACGGATGTGCACAGGTTATAATAGAAAAACCCGATGTTAATTTAAACGAGATTTTGAAGAATATCAAAGTACCAAAATTTGCTAATAATTCAGTAATAATCAGTTCTGAAGATGCCGGAGCTCAAAGCATCAACAAGTACATTAATAATAAAATCAGCGAATGTTCCAAAAATGGTGGCGGAACTGTAGTTTTAAGGAAGGGAGAGTATTTTTGTAATGGTCCGATTGTGTTTTCAAGTAATGTAAATCTTCAGTTAGAAGAAGGTAGTCGGTTAATTTTCAGTCAGAATCCAGAAGATTATCTTCCGGTTGTACTTGTCCGATGGGAAGGTACCGAGGTATATAATTATTCACCTTTCATTTATGCTAAGGATGCTGAAAATATAGCTATTACAGGAAAGGGAGTAATTGACGGAAACGGATTGGCTGAAAAAAGTTTCAGAGACTGGAAGAGTTTGCAAAGAGATGATCAGAATAAGTTACGTGAAATGGGACGCACGGCAGTACCTGTAGAAAACAGAATTTTTGGTGCAGGTAGTTATCTTCGTCCTCAAATGATTCATTTTGTTAACTGTAAAAATATTTTACTTGAAGAAATTACTGTAACAAACGGCTCTTTTTGGCTTATCCAACCTACATATTGTAATAATATAACCATAAGAAATATATTGGTTGAAAGTAGATTTATTAATTGTGATGGCGTAGATATTGATTCCTCATCCGATATTTTAATTGAAAATTGCAAATTTAATACGGGAGATGATTTTGTTGTTATTAAATCAGGAAGGGATCAGGATGGCTGGCGAGTTAACAAACCAAGTAAAAATATTATAATAAGGAACAGTACTTCTGAAGAATGCTTGCATGGTATTTCATTTGGAAGCGAGCTTTCAGGAGGTATTGAAAATATATATGTTGAAAATCTGATTTTTAAAAAAATTCGGGAATATGGGCTTCAATTTAAATCTAACCTGGATAGGGGGGGATATATAAAAAATGTTGTAGTTAAAAATATTCAAATAGATGCAGTAGAAACTTGCATTAGTTTTACAAATCAATATCATAGCTATAGCGGAGGGAAGTATCCTACACTTTTTGAAAATATAAGTATCGAAAATCTTGATTGCAAAAACACTAATAGTGTGGCAATAAGCATTATTGGATTACCTGATGTGCCAATAACCAATGTAGAGCTTAAAAACATAACTATTCACAAAGTTGGTAAAAATTCAAAAATTGCTAATGTGAAAAATATGAAATGGGAAAATGTAAATTTTTAGTTTATTAATATAATATTCTTTTTTAAATTTCAGACAATTTGATAAAGATTTAATTTTTAGGGGTTCAACTTGCAAACTATAATAAGCTACAAATAATTACGAGTAATAATGATAAAGTTATCTCTTTTAGAATATTTGTGGCTTATTTAGTTAATCCTTATATAAGCTATGAATAATTGATTATTAGTGAATTAATAATGTTTTTTTATATTTGCTAATGCAGAATTTTCTATCTTCAGAGCATAAAAGCTTGCAAAATATGATTGGAAAATTATCGGAAAAAGGACAACGTGATTTATTTCGCCCAATGTTTGAAGATTTTATCGATTCACGTCATGAACTTGTGCTATTAGCTCATATAATAAAAATTAAGGGGCATTTTATGCCCACAGGACAAAGGATAAAAATATTTTTGACTGGAGTTAAACCAAATTGGCCATGATGAAATAGCTTTTGTCTTAATGCCGGGGGTTAAACCGGTTCAAAAAAATCAATTTGGATTTTTAAGTTAAAATTCAAAATGAAACGAAATGGAAAATAAAAAAGTTTATTCACAATTTTCAAGAAGAAAATTTATTAAATCTACTTCGTTAGTTGCGATTACTGCTCCTTTTATTATTAAATTAGATTTGACAGATGACACTGGAATTACATCTTCTCGCATTAATCCTTCTAAAAATGTTTCGTTAATTGAAAAGCATGACCGTAACTGGCTTGTTAATTATGTCACGCAACCTATTTCAGAAGCTCCGCGCAATCAACGCTACATGGCATTGTTGGAGAACGGTTTAGACAAAAATATAGACGAGTTGGATCTTGATTGGTTGCAAAACGCTGGCGAAAAAGGTTATCTCGCTAGAAATCAAACCAATCTTATCGGTCGTTTGGCATTTGGTTATCATACGCCTCAATCAAAATACTACCAGAGCTCAAATTTGTTGAAAAAATTGCGAATCGCATATTTAGGAGGTGCGCAACACATTACCGATGATGGTAAATTTATTTGGCCCGGCGATCAAGATATGTATGCTGCTGGCAGCCATGAA
>CAZXTX010000053.1:0-12615 GCA_964643695.1 uncultured Mariniphaga sp.
GCCAATTTTATTATAAGCCCGTGTTCAATAGAGCATGGGCTTTTTTATTGAAAAAGCCTGTTAATATTAATGAAAAGTGTTTGAGTATTATATTTTGTTTCAATGCTTTTCTTAGTTTTGTCCTGTTTTATGCAATTCTATGCAAAAAAAAATAATTTTTAAAATACTGTTTTTACTGCTGATATTTCAGCCGGCACTGATTTTTTCTCAGGAAAGGAGTTTAAGCCGGGGTGCAGGTGGTGGTTCACAGAATGTTTCAGGAGGTGTTGAACCGGGCAGGGAAGGTTCTGAACAAAAACAAATAAAACCAGGCATAAAATTGTGGTACCTTAATGGAAACGGAGCATTTAAAGATTCCACAAAGCTTGATACTTTACAGGAAAACTATCATCAGTACAATCCTGTTTTTAAAAATACAATTACAGCCACCTATGTGGGTAATTATGGAACTCCTTATCTTGATAATAACTTTTTTAACCGTAATTCCGATATCGATTTCTATTTTTCAAGAACAAGAGAAAACTATTTTTTGACACCGCAAAAAGTTAAATATTATAATACACGAACTCCCTATACCCTTCTTGACTTTACACAAAGTGAGCACCGGACGAGAAAAAATGAAACCAGATTCAATGTTTTGCATACGCAAAATGTTAAACCATGGTGGAATTTTACATTCAGATACGATCAGGCCCGTTCGCAGGGGCAATATAAAAATCAGGAAACCAAAAATAATTTTGTCACATTATATTCCAGTTATAACAAGGATAAGTATTCAATACACGGAGGCTTTATAAGTAACAGTTTGTTGAATAACGAAAACGGGGGGCTTCATAAAAATGCAAACTTACTTGAAGAGCCTGATACGGACTTTTTAAATGTGAATTTAACTTCTGTGAAAAATGAAACGGGAAGTACTTACTTTTACACAACCGGTGAGTACAAATTAGGACGCTATGAAAATGTTGTTGTCGCTGGTGAAGATATATCCGAAGAAGAAGATGATGATGAAGCTGAGGAACAGGTTGAATACAAGGTTTTCAAGCCATTTGCCGGTGTGATTTATTCCTTTGAATACCAGAATCATAAAAAAGATTATGTGGATAAGGAAGATACCATCAGCGGTTTTTTTAAGAATGCCTATTTTGGTGAAGATTATTCAAAAGATTCCATCAGATTTATGATGGTCAGGAATGTTGTTCAGCTTAAGCATTATGAAAATCCCGAACGGAAAACAAGTTTTGGAAAACGTGCTTTTGTCGGACAGGAATTTGTGAGGGCTTTTTCACCCGGCCCTGTTTTAAACGTATATACACCGCAAACAAAAAGATATTCAAATGTTTATGCAGGAGGAGGTATTTTTAGAGAAACCGGTAAATTCTGGACATGGAATTTTGATGGCAGAATTTTTCTTTTGGGCAGAAATATTGGGCAGACAGAACTTAACGGGATTATCTCAAAGCCTTTGTCAATTTTTAAAGATTCACTTGCATCAGTTAAAGTTAAGGGAAGTATAGTAAATCTTGTACCCGACTATTTTCAGCAGGAATATTATTCAAACCGGATACGCTGGAAAAATGACTTGAAAATGGAACAGCGGATGACTGCCAACGGTGTGTTGGAAATTCCCAGACGAAAATTGCTGCTGAATGCAAGCTATTCAATCATAAATAATTTTATTTATAATAACACCGAAGGAATTCCTGACCAATTTGGCGGTCAGCTTCTTGTTTTATCGGCATATGCCGACAAGGATTTTAGTTTCAGAAATTTGCATTTAAGAACAAGAGTGTTGTGGCAAAAACCATCAAATGAAGATATTTTGCATTTACCGGATATTTCTGCTTTTGTATCCGGATATTACAAATTTGTCATTTCAAAGGTTCTTTATACGCAATTGGGATTTGATGCGAGATATAATACTGCTTTTTATGCTGATGCTTACAGTCCCGTAACCGGGCTTTTTTATTTACAGAATGAAGTTAAAACAGGTGATTATCCTTTTATTGATGTTTATGCAAATTTACGTTTAAAAAGGACAAAGATTTTTTTTAAGATGATGAACGTCGGTACTGAATTTATTAACAGGGAGTATTATACTTCCCCGGGATATCCGATGAACCGGATGACATTCAGAATGGGTGTGGCCTGGACATTTTATGACTGATGAATTTTCAAATCAAATACAGATATTTTTTAAGTTTTCTTCTTTTAGCGCTTTTGACATTTTCTTTTGTTTCATGCAAGAATAAAAGCAGGAATAAAGATAAAAAGATTATTGATGCTGAATTAAGTACTTTACGTCAAATTCAGGAGTCCGGTGTTTTGAGAGCGGTAACCGATTACAGTTCAACAAGCTATTACGTGTACAGGGGAGTGCCTATGGGATGCCAGTATGAGATACTGATGGCATTGTGTAAAGATTTGGGAGTACGCCCCGAAATAACAGTAAGCAACAACATTGAAGAAACATTTGATGGATTAAATGAAAAAAGATTTGACCTGGTAGCCAAATGTTTAACCGTTACTCAGGAAAGAAACTTTGAAATTGCCTTTACAAAACCCCTGAGCCAGACTTCTCAGGTTATAGTTCAAAAGAAAAAAGCAAAAAACAGTTCAGATTCATTGTTTATAAGTTCAGTAAAAGAGCTGGGTGATAAAACAGTATATGTACAAAAAAACAGTGTGTTTGTACAGCAGCTTAATGAATTGTCTGCTAAAATTTCTTCTCCTGTAGGAGTGGTTGAAGATTCTTTAAATGATGTTGAACAGTTAATTGCAATGGTTAAGCGCGGAGAAATTGAATATACCGTTTCAGATGAGAATGTGGCTTTAGTTAATAAATCCTTTTATCCTGAGCTTGATGTATCATTAAAAATCAGTTATCCGCAAAATGTGGCATGGGCTGTTCGCAAAGAGGATTCAGAGTGGAAAGAATATCTTGACAGATGGATTGAAAAATTTATAAAAACGGAGAAATATAACCGGATTTATCGTCACTATTTTAAAGACTCCAATACTGTTTGGCGTTATAATAGCGGATTTCAAAAAATAACAGGAAAAAAAATATCAGAATATGATAATTTGCTGAAACCTATAGCAGAAAAAAATAATTGGGACTGGAGATTAATTTCTTCAATAATTTATCACGAATCAAATTTTGATCCGATGGCAGAGGCATGGAGTGGTGCATCCGGTTTGATGCAGCTTATGCCTAATACTGCTGAATCTCTTGGTGTTGGTAATATATTTGATCCAAAACAGAATATTGAAGGAGGAATTAAACTGCTGAACTGGTTAAATGAACAGATGTTGCAGGCTGTTCCTGATTCTGCCGAACGTGTAAAGTTTGTTTTAGCCGCGTATAATATCGGTTTGGGACACGTAAAAGATGCCCGCCGTCTTGCCGCTAAATATGGTAAAAACAGTGAGGTTTGGGAAAATAACGTTGATTACTTTCTGAAAAACAAATCTTCTGAGAAATTATTTGAAGACCCGGTGGTAAAATGGGGATATGCCAGAGGCGAGGAGGCATATAATTTTGTAAGCAGTGTAATCCGCAATTATGAACATTACCGGAATCTTATTCCGGAGTGAGCTGATTTTCAATTGTATCTAAAAGTTCTGATAAAATCATTGCTGTGGCACCCCAGATTATTTCACCATCGAAATGGAAACACGGAATTTTCAAAATACCTGAAATGGTTTCTAATTCTGTCTCTTCGAGATTATCCCGGAATTTGAAAAATGGAAACAGAACAACTTTCTGTACTTCATCATTATTGATAATAAAATCGGGCTTTTTGGCTGTCCATCCCACAAACGGATGAATTAAAAACCCGCTTACATCCACGAACAAATCCGAGAGAGTTCCAAGAATTTCAATTTCTTCTGAATTAATACCGACTTCTTCTGCGGTTTCGCGTAAAGCCGTTTCCAGCGCTGATTCTCCAGTTTCAATTTTTCCACCCGGAAATGCAATCTGGTTTGCATGATGCGTCATGTTTGAGGGGCGTTTAATAAGGCAAATATAGAGCTCATTGTTGTCAGGAAAAATTAAAAGCAGCACACTGCTGGGCTTCATCCGTTTTTTGTCACTGTGTGCATCCCGGAATTTCCGGTTTGGAGGCATCATTTTCTGGTGCGAGTCAATTCCGCTAAGATTGCCTGCAAGAGCTTTTTTTATAATATCTTTTGAAACAAGCATAAAATCAAAAAATTATTCAAATCTGATGGTTTTTTCCGGAGAAATTCTACTCACAAAATAACTCGGAACCACAAGCATCAGAGTTGTTGCCGCTATTGTTCCGAGGTTCAGAAGCATCAGATGTAAAAGTGAAAAATTAACCGGAACAACATCAACATAATAGGTTGCCGGATTCAGTTTGAGAATATTGAAACATCCCTGAATTATGATAAAGGCAATTCCAATGGCATTTCCCCACAACATGCCTCTTGAAGTAAGAAAAACCGATAAATAGAGAAAAATCCTGCGTATGCTCCAGTCGGGACTTCCCATTGCTTTAAGAATTCCGATCATTTTGCTGCGTTCCAGAATTAGCACCAGAAGTCCGGAAATCATATTAAAACCTGTAACCAGAGCCATTAGTATAAGGATAATCCATACATTCATGTCAAGTATTGAAAGCCAGTCGAAAATTTGCGGATATTCCCTGGTAATATTTGATGTCCGTAATATTGCATTGTTTTCAACACTGTAATTAATCACTGTGTTTCTTACTTCCTGTTCTGTTTCCTCAATTTTATTAAAATTGTCCACAATAATTTCAAATCCGCTGATCTGATTTGAATTCCAGTCGTTTAGCCGCTGTACCTGCCTCAGGTCACCTATTACAAACAGGTTGTCAAACTCTTCCATTCCGGTGTTGTAAAGTCCGCAGACAGTGAGTTGCAGCATTCGGGGATTACTGTCATCTTCATTAACAAAATAGAGAATTACACGGTCGCCAACGGTTATTTCGAGCAAACGTGAAATTAGTGACGAAATCAAAATGTTGTCTGATCTTACTGAGTCGTTAAATGCCGGAAGACTGCCTTGCGTAAGGTTTTTTTTGAAAAAACTCCAGTCATATTCTGAATCTGCTCCTTTAAAAACAATCCCCTGAATGTATTCGTCGGTTTTTATCATTCCGGGTTTTGTGGCAAAAACCTGAATATGTTTAACACCGTTAACGGTTGAAAGATCATTTAGAAAAGGCATCTTTCTTGAGATTGGCCGTGTTTCGAAAGAGTTGTTTGAATCAAAATTCACAATCTGAATATGTGCTCCGAATCCGATGACCTTGTTTCTGATTTCATTTTTAAAACCGGTAACCACTGAAATTGAAATAATCATTACGGCCAGGCCCAAAGCAATTCCGATCAGGGCAATACGAATAATTTTATGTGATAAAAGCTGTTTGTTGCTTTTATCAAAAAATAATCTGCGTGAAATAAACAGTTCATTATTCATGGCCGGCATTTTCCAGTTAACTTTTCTGAATATCGTGATTGGAAACCGGTACAGTTTCCTTTCGGTTAATAAACGGTAAAATCAGCAGTGAAATTAAACCGACAATTATAATCATTGAGGTAGAGGACGCATGAGCCACAAAGGCAAAAATTGCGGCACTGTCCTTAGGTATTGCATATAATGCAAGTGCTTCAATTGCCATAAAATGCCATGCGCCTATTCCGCCCTGAACAGGTGCCACCATGCCAAAACTTGCAAGCACAAAGGCTGTCAGGCCGGGAACAGGCCCGAGATGGCTTGTAAAATCAAAAGCAAAGAAAACAGTATAAAACATTAGATAATACAGTATCCAGATTGCTGCCGAATGAAAAATGAACCACCCTTTTCTTTTTACCGAACGAATTGAAATAAAACCCTCTTTCAGGTTGAGCAATGTGTTTACTACTTTTTTATAAAACGATGTGTGTTTTAATGTTTTTCTGAAAATAAAAATTAAAATCAGCAAAACAACCCCGCCTGTAATTAAAACAGGTGATGTCAGCAGATTCATAATGTTTAACTTTATCTCAGGATTTTTATTTAAAAAGCTGATAATTTGGCCAAATTGAGAGAAAATTACAATAATCAGTAAGATTAACAGTGAAATCATGTCAACAACCCGTTCGGCCACTACAGTGCCAATAAGTTTTGTGAATGAAACTTTTTCGTAGCGTGATATTACTCCGCATCTTGAAATTTCTCCCATTCGCGGCAGGGCAAGATTCATGAGGTAACCCACCATAACTGCCAGAAAGGTGTTTGTAAAGCCGGGTTTGTGGCTGACCGGTTCAATCATCAGTCGCCACCGGATTGTACGGCTGATATGGCTGAGCAAACCGATAAAAAGCGAGATTATAATCCATATATATTTTACGTCATTTTTCAGTACCGATTTAATGCGGTCAATATCCTGATCTTTGTATATCAGCCAGAAAATAAATGCACCGACAGCAAAAAACGCCAAAAATTGTAATCCCTTCAGAATAAATTTTTTCAAAATATTATGTTTAAACCGAAAAGTGATGTTTAATCATTGTTTCCTTAATTTTATTAATTTCGGAATGTGGATAATAACAGTCAGTTTCGGCTGTTTTGCAGCAGACAAAAATATAAATTTGTTTTGTTTTAATGTTAAAAGAGTTAATAGAATACTATCTGGTAAGGATATCTGAAAATAAATGAATAAAGTAAGAGCTAAAAAAAAACTGGGCCAGCATTTTCTCAAAGATCATAATATAGCCCGCAAAATAGTTGACAGCTTGGGGAAAAGTGATTTGGATGTTTTGGAAATCGGCCCCGGAACAGGTGTTCTTACACAATTTTTACTTCAGGATGCAGATTTGAATCTTCATTTAATTGAAATTGATACTGAGTCCGTTGAATATCTCATGGAAATTTTTCCCGGGTTAAAAGATAAAATTTATCATCATGATTTTTTAAAATGGGATGCCGCTGAAATGGCAGAGCATTTTAATATTATCGGAAACTTTCCTTACAACATCTCTTCCCAGATCTTTTTCAGAATTTTGGAATGGCACAATCGTGTTTCTGAAGTTGTTTGCATGGTTCAAAAGGAGGTGGCGGAAAGGCTCAGTTCACCGCCGGGAAACAAAAGCTATGGTATTTTAACGGTTCTGTTGGGGGCTTTTTATGAAATTGAATATTTATTTACAGTTTCGGAGCATGTATTTATACCTCCGCCTAAAGTAAAATCGGCAGTAATCCGTTTAAAACGCAATAAAGTGGAAAAACTTCCGTGCAATGAAGAGTTATTTTTTCGGATTGTAAAAGCTGCATTTAATAAACGCCGCAAAATGCTGCGAAATTCACTAAGTGAACTGCAAATTGAAATTCCGGTGCAGTATGCCGAAAAAAGGCCTGAGCAGCTGTCGGTATCAGATTTTATTAATTTGACCGGAATAGTTGATGTGTGAATAAAATATAATTTGCGGATTTAAGTTAATTAAATAAATACAGATTGAATTTAACTGCTTTTAAGAATAGTGGTTTTGAGGACAATAAAATCTTATGTATATACAGTATATAACTTGAATTTTCTATCTTTGCATGTTTATTGAAAAAAAGTAAATAAATGACTGATAATAAAAAAATTAAGAGTGCATTAATCTCTGTTTATCACAAAGAAAATCTTGAAGAAATAATTTTCAGGCTGAATGAGCTTGGAGTCAGATTAATCAGTACCGGCGGAACAAAAAGTTTTATCAGTTCATTGGGAATGGAGGTAACATCGGTTGAAAACCTTACCGGTTATCCTTCAATTCTGGGAGGAAGGGTAAAAACACTTCATCCGAAAATATTTGGCGGAATTTTAAACCGGCGTGACAGTCAGGATGATGCAGCTCAGGTTTCGCAGTATGATATTCCTGAAATAGACCTTGTAATTGTTGATTTGTATCCGTTTGAGAGTACTGTTGCATCAGGTGCATCTGAACAGGAAATTATTGAAAAAATTGATATCGGAGGTATTTCACTTATAAGGGCAGCTGCTAAAAACTATAATGATGTGGTGATTGTGCCGTCGCAGAATGAGTACGGAAAATTGCTTGACCTGCTGAATGAAAAGAATGGCAGTTTTTCCGTTGCCGACAGAAAGTGGTTTGCTGCCAAAGCTTTTGCAGTTTCATCTCATTATGACGCTTCAATTTTCAGCTATTTTAATTCTGCCGAGAGTGAAATTTCGTCGGAACGCATCAGTCTGAATAACGGGCATTTTTTACGTTATGGTGAAAATCCGCATCAGAGTGCTGTTTTTTATAAATTCGGCAATGTACCAGCCGATGTGTCGCTTGCTGATGCCAAAGTGCTTCAGGGCAAAGCTCTTTCATACAATAATATGCTTGATGCAGATGCCGCCTGGAAATCGGCAAGTGATGCCTTTCATTCGGTTTCTCATCTGGAAAATAAAGTTGCAGTTTCAGTTATAAAACATCTGAATCCCTGCGGACTTGCCGTTACGGGGAGTATTGAAGAGTCGCTTGAGCTGGCCTGGGCGGGTGATCCGGTAAGTGCTTTCGGGGGTATTATCTGCTTTACCGGAAATGTTACAAAAGAGATTGCAGAATGGTTTGAAAACAAGTTTGTTGAAATTATAATTGCTCCTAAGTTTTCTGAGGAAGCTGCCGGAATATTCAGCAAAAAGAAGAATTTACGCTTGCTTGAACTTCCGATAAAACCTGAAAAAACTGGTGAGAAACTGTATCGCTCCATAAGCGGGGGCATGCTTGTTCAGGATGAGGATGAAGGAATGGACAGCAAGTTTGAAAATGTAACAGACAAGAAATTTGCTTCTGAAAAAATAAATCTGGCAAAATTTGGAATTACTGCATGTAAGCATTTAAAAAGCAATGCAATTGCAGTGGTAACACAAAATGAAAACGGAGCATACTGGTTAACAGGTGCAGGAATGGGGCAGCCAAACCGTTTAGACAGCCTGAGATATCTGACTATGCCCCGTTTTAACCTGAAAGGTGATTTGAATCTGGAAGAATCGGTACTTGTTTCCGATGCATTTTTCCCGTTTCGTGACAGTATTGAAGCTGCCAATGAGTACGGTGTAAAATATATTGTTGAACCCGGAGGAAGTATTCGTGATCAGGAAGTGATAGATGCATGTAACGAATATGGTATTGCCATGGTTTTTACAGGAACAAGACATTTTAAACATTGATATTTAACTAATATAAAAAGATGGGATTATTTTCTTTTTTAACCCGGGAAATTGCAATTGATCTTGGCACCGCCAACACAATAATTATTCACAATGATAAAATTGTTGTGGATGAACCTTCTATTGTTGCAATAGATTTAAAAACAGACAAGCTAAAAGCCATTGGTGAAAAAGCCCGTCAGATGCAGGGAAAAACACACGCCAGCCTGAAAACGGTAAGGCCGCTGCGCGATGGTGTAATTGCCGATTTTAATGCTGCCGAGCAGATGATTCGCGGATTGATTAAAATGATTAATCCAAAGCCCAGACTTTTTTCACCTGCTTTAAAAATGGTAATATGTATTCCCTCAGGAAGCACGGAAGTGGAACTGCGTGCAGTGCGGGATTCGGCTGAACATGCAGGAGGCCGTGAAGTTTATATGATTTATGAACCTTTGGCAGCTGCAATAGGAATAGGACTGGATGTGGAGGCTCCCGAAGGGAATATGGTGGTTGACATTGGCGGAGGAACAACTGAAATTGCAGTTATTTCACTTGGAGGTATTGTTACAAACAAGTCAATCAGAATTGCAGGTGATGATTTAACTGCTGACATAATGGAATATATGCGTCATCAGCATAACATTAAAATAGGTGAACGAACAGCCGAAGAGATAAAAATTCATGTAGGTTCGGCATTGTCACAGCTTAAAGATCCGCCTGCCGATTTTATTGTTCAGGGGCCAAATCAAATGACAGCCCTGCCTATTGAAGTGCCGGTTTCATATCAGGAAATTGCGCACTGCCTTGAAAAATCAATTTCTAAAATTGAAACTGCGGTTTTGGGAACTTTGGAACAGACACCTCCCGAACTGTATGCCGATATAGTATCGAAAGGTATTTGGCTGGCCGGTGGCGGAGCGTTGTTAAAAGGACTCGACAAAAGACTGACCGATAAAATCGGTATTACTTTCCGTGTGGCTGAAGACCCGCTGCGTGCAGTAGTTCGCGGAACCGGAATTGCCTTAAAAAATGTTGAAAAATTTTCTTTCCTGATTCGTTAGAATTCAGGATTTTTTTTTGAGAAATGAAAAGCCTGATCAGGTATTTAATAAAAAACCATGTATTTGTGCTTTTTGTGCTGTTGGAGATTTTAGCACTGACTATGGTTTTTAATTACAACAGTTTTCAAAGGGCAAAATACCTGAATTCGGCAAATCATGTTTCCGGGAAGATTTTTTCTGTCTATGAATCGGTTAAGGGTTATTTCGGACTTGCAAAAATAAATAATGAACTGGCACTTGAAAATGCCCGTTTGCGAATGATTCTTGAAAATCAGAATCAATATGCCGTCGCTACCGATAGTCTGTTTTTTACTTTAAATGATACTGCTTCGGTTTACAGGTTTATTCCTGCAAAAATCATAAGTAACTCGGCAAACAGGCCATATAATTATATTACTCTGAACAAAGGAAGCAAACATGGTATAAAACCAGATATGGGAATAATTTCAGCCGGCGGAGTTGTAGGAGTGGTTTCACAGGTTTCGCCTTCATATTCTATGGGGCTTTCTGTTTTAAATCAGAGATGGAGTGTGTCTGCAAAATTGAAAAAAAGCGGATTTTACGGCTCTTTGCAATGGGACGGGAGAGATTATAAAACGGCTTCTCTTACTGAAATTCCGCTGCATGTGGAAATTTCCGAAGGTGACACCATTGTAACCAGCGGATATTCTTCTATTTTTCCTGAAGGAATTTTGATTGGAACCATACAAAAGTTTTCAATGTCGGGCGGTGAAAATTATTATGATATAGAAGTGTCATTGTCGGTCGATTTTAAGTCGGTTTCGCATGTTGAGGTTTTTGAAAATATTACCTGGAATGAAGTAAATGAGATGGAGGATATTCTGAAAAATGATTAACCGGTTACTGAAATATGGTTTAATGTTTTTTGTACTGATAATTATTCAGGTACTTGTACTGAACCAGATGCAGCTTGGCGGTTATCTGAATCCGTTTATTTATATTCTGTTTATAATGCTGCTGCCGCTTGATATGCCCAGATACCTGCTTTTAATACTGGCCTTTTTAACCGGTTTAACTGTTGATATTTTTTCAAACAGCACCGGAATTCATGCTGCCGCAACCGTATTTATTGCGTATATCAAGCCATCGGTAATCAGATATATCTCAAACCGCGAAGAGGATAGAAATCCTTATCCGGGTTTAAAGCAGAATAAATTTATCTGGTTTTTGTCGTACACTGTTATTATGGTGTTTTTTCACCATTTTATTCTCTTTTTTCTTGAGTATTTTACATTCTCACATTTTTTTCATACAGTGCTGAAAATTGTACTAAGCTCGGTTTTGTCTGTTTTTGTTATAATTTTAAGCCAGTTTTTAATTTTCAGAGAGTGATTGCAGAGTGGATACCTATTTAAAACGCAGTTATATTATTATCGGCATTTTTGTGCTGGTTGGCACCATTTACATTATCGGGCTTTTCAGGTTGCAGATACTTGATCCCGTATATCAGGTGTATGCCACAAACAATGTCCTTCGCGAAGTGGTGCAATACCCTGCACGCGGCCTGATTTATGACCGCAACGGCAACCTGCTGGTTCATAACAAACCTGTTTATGATTTACTTGCCACACCGCGCGAGGTAAAGCCTTTTGATACGCTTTACCTCTGTTCACTTTTGGAAATTTCTAAAGATGAGCTTGTTTCAAAACTACAGGCTGCCAGAGAATATTCAAGTTACAAGCCGTCAATAATAGTTAAACAGATTCCGCCTGAAGTATATGCCGTTTTGCAGGAAAAGATATACAGATTCAGCGGTTTTCACACTCAGTCGCGAACACTCAGGGAATATAATTATCCTGCTGCTGCTCATATACTGGGTTATGTGGGTGAGGTAAATCAGTCTGATCTGGAGGAAAACACTTATTATAAAATGGGTGACTATATCGGAATTAGCGGTATTGAAAGAACATATGAAGAGTGGCTGAGAGGAGAAAAAGGTGTGAAAAAATATATGGTTGATGTTCATAACCGTATTCAGGGCAGTTTTCTGGATGGCGAGGAGGATGTTACGGCAAAAGTGGGGCATAACCTTACCACCACACTTGATATTGAATTGCAGCTTTATGCCGAAAAACTGATGGAAAATAAAATCGGAAGTGTTGTGGCAATTGAGCCCTCCACAGGAGAGATACTTGCACTTGTCAGCTCACCGTCTTACAACCCGGGTATGCTTGTTGGGAGGGTGAGGGGGGCAAATTATGCTGCCCTGCTGTCCGATTCGTTAAAACCTCTGTTTAACCGTGCACTGCTTGCCGAATATCCGCCCGGGTCAACCTTTAAAATGGTAAATACTTTAATTGCAATGCAGGAAAAAACCATAACCCTGCAAACCCGATTTTCCTGCAGCGGCA
>CAZXTX010000054.1:0-12593 GCA_964643695.1 uncultured Mariniphaga sp.
TGTTTGCAGCTACCACATCTCTTGAATCCCTCAAACCGTATATAATGTCTTCGTCAGAATCAGCTATAACATGTTCGGCCCAGGGAACATCACCATAGAATGATATCAGTCTGAAATAATTAAATGCACGAAAAAACAATCCCACACTTCTCCAATGTTTTTTATCATTATCACTCATTAGAGATCCGTCAATGTTATCTAGCATGATATTAATGCGGCGAATATGGTCGAACGTCCACCGGTTATTTCCGGTTGCTTCAGTTACCTTTTGGTATGTCCACGTATTAAAATTAGAAGACGTGTTGTTGCTCAACCACGGCGTATAATCATCTCTTAAAGCTACATCATTCATACCGTCAAATGAACTTGCGTATATTCCCCAACTGTAAGTTAAAAAATTATTATAAGTCTGAAAGGCCGTCCCTTCGGTTTGTAAATTCTTGGGATCCACATCCAGAAAGTCATTAATGCAAGAGTTTATTGTCCATAATAATCCAAATACCAGGATTACAGACAAAATATTTTTTATTTTTTTCATGATTATTGAATTAATTGATTAAAATTCGATGGTCAAACCACCTGTAAACATACGCATGAAGGGATATGACGAACCTTCGGCACGCACACTGTTATCAGGGTGTAACCCTTTGGGGTAATGTTTGAATGACCATATATTTTCACCACTGACAAAGAGAGAAACTTTATCCAAACTAATTTTCGAAATCAGCGATTTCGGTAATTCGTAGGAAAGAACAATACTTTTGATATCTAAATAAGCAGCATTTTGCAGATATTTGGTTTGTACCTGATAATTTGCTTCCGTATTATAGGCAGCGCTCTGGTATATACGCGGATAAAATGCATTCATATTTTCGGGCGTCCAATAATCCGTTTGATAGTCATAAATATTAACCATCCAATTATACGTATATGGAAACATGGTTACATTTCTTAACCAAACCTGTCGTTTTCCGACTCCTTGCAGTAGCATCGATAATCCGAAGCCTTTCCACGAAACATCTGCAGTGAAACCAAAGATATACCGGGGGCTGCTGTTACCGATAATTCTTCTTGAACCCGGATCATCTGCCGTATTTGATGAAGTCCAGATATCGCCGTTTTCATCTGCATTTTTATATAAAATATCTCCAGGATTGGGATTGTATCCCTTGAATTTAGCAATACCGGGCTTTAAAGTGCCACCTGTTAGTTGCCCCGCAGCAGAAGTTACCAACGTTCCTTCTACAAAATCGTCTGCGGTGTAAAATCGGTCGGTTTCGTAACCCCATATTTCTCCCAACTCCATGCCTACATAATAGGCTGCAGAAAGGATTTTAGTCTCATTTTGATATTTGGTGATTTTCGACCGGTTATCGCTCAGATTAAATCCGGCTCCATACACCACCTCTCCGATTTTATCTTTCCAGGAAATCTGCAGTTCCCAGCCTTTGGTTTCCATATCGGCTGCATTTTGCAAGGGAGCAGAGGCTCCGACAATTTTAGGATAGTCCATTCCTGGGCCCAACATGTCCAGTGTCTTTCGTTTGAAAATATCAAACGAAGCATCTAATTTCTGGTGCCATAATCCCAATTCGACTCCGAAATTGAGGGTACGGACTTCTTCCCAGGTAAAATTCGACCGGACTAATGAAGGTGGGTTCAACGAAGTTACCTTCTGGTCATCGCGAAGCCAATTAGATAAATAAGAACTCATACCGGGCGTATAGGAGTAGGGGGCAATATTCTGGTTGCCGATGCTTCCCCATGATGCCTTGAGTTTTAAATTGGATAAAACATCCCGGGAAAAATCCATAAAACTTTCTTCACTAATCCGCCACCCGGCAGAGAATGAAGGAAAGAACCCAAACCGGTTGTCTTCCGGAAATTTGGACGAGCCATCATATCGTCCGGATGCTTCAAAAAGATATTTGTCGCTGAATGCATAGTTAAAGCGATAAAAAGTGCCGAATAAGGTAAATTCCGAAAAATCGTCACTGGCCGTAATCAGTCCCGTCCCTTGTCCGATGGAGGGAAGTTCGTCATTGATCATTTGAATCCGGTTTGCCGTTAGCCTGTCCCAATCGCTATGCTCCGAGTTGATACCCGCCATAATGGTGAAATTATGTTTTTTCAGCTTTTTTATGTACGTAGCAAACACATTCAAAGCATTGTAAATGGTTTTTTCTTTTCGTTCCGTAAAAGACGATTGAGTAACGTCCGATGGTAAAAAATCCATTGTCATACCATCGACAAAATTATAAATCGGCTTACGGTATGTGGTAGTCGATCCGAAGAAATTATTGATGGAATATTCTCCGGTGATATTCAATCCTTCGAGTGGGGTAAGAATGACTCTTCCCAAGAGATTCAATCTGTTTGATTTTGTAATATCCGGTATCGCAGCACCTATTATATTACGGGGTGTCGCAAACTGACGATATTCGCCATCGACATCCATTCCTCCTGTAGGATAAAATGATGGCTGAAAGAGGGTCGATGACCATACACTTCGTGCTGCCGAGAAAGCAGTAGGATCGGATTTTTTACTGTATGTATACAACATGGATATTTGTGTCGTCAGCCATTTAGATATATCCGTGCTTAAAAAAGAGGATGTACTATAGCGTTTATAGTTGTCCTTACCCGTAACAAGTATTCCATCATTGTCAAGAATACCCAATGAAATGCGATAGGAAGATTTGGAAGAACCGCCTGTTACCGAAAAATCGTGAATTTGCTGTACCCCGAAATTATCCATCATATCTTTTGTTACATCGGTTTCCTTTAGTTGATAAGGGATACCTGCATCGTAAGTATAACCGTCAGGATAGAGAGATGGATTGACATTATAATCGTTCAATAACTCAAGCCACCTGTCAATGTTTTGTCCCGCTACCCACAGCGTTGAGATGTTGGCATCTTTCATCGCTGAAACCGTCCGGAACGGTGAAGCTCTATCAGCTAATTCCTGCGGCTTACTTAACGATATCTTCGTTGAATAATTGAATCTATTGGGTTTATCCTTTTCCGATTTTTTGGTGGTTACCAGAATCACTCCAAAAGCAGCTCTAGCTCCATATACGGCAGAAGCAGAAGCATCTTTCAATACCGAAATCGACTCAATATCTTCCGGATTGATATAGGACATATCCATAGGAACATTATCCACTAACACCAATGGATCGCCGGCATTAATACTAGATGTACCCCTGATTCTGATGTTATAGCGTGAACCGGGTTCTCCTGAAAAACCACTAAATACCAAACCAGGAACACTACCCATCAAAGCGGTTGAAGCAAACGGAACCGGTCTGTTGCCCAATACTTCATCCATCTTTACTGACGAAACTGCACCGGTCATATTCACCTTTTTCTGAGTACCATAGCCTACCACAACCACTTCTTCTAATTCACGGGTATCTTCAAACATTTCGATATCAATAATCCGTCTATTATTTACCATTACTTCCTGCTGGACATAGCCGATAAATGAGAAAACCAGTATGGCATTTTCATTCGGAACAATGATACTATAAGTCCCATTTACATCGGTGACAACTCCTGTTGTTGTTCCTTTAATTAGCACATTTACTCCCGGTAAAGAATTACCGGCCTGATCTATAACTGTACCTGTTACGGTAAAACTCTGTGAAATAATTTCCTCCACTTCATTAGAAGATGAATATACAACTTTAATGGCACTGAATGATAATAGAATTATTAACATACAGGTTGATAATATTCTTCCCAATAAGATCTGATTTTTTTTTGATATTAAATTATAATTCATGATTTTAGCTTGTTAATAAATACATTTTACTGTTAATTAAATCAATAATACGACAGCACATCCTTTTTCTATTTTCTGTCGTTTTTTATTCTTTTTATTTATCCATAGGCATTTTTTTTATTAAATGGTTACTACTATTTCTTTTTAATTCATGATTAGTTACTGATTTAAACCATTAATCACGTAAAGGCTTTTCTTCTGTCAGGAAAGTCGGAATAGGCTATCAATCGAAGAATTCCCTGAAAAGCTGCAAGATCAATGTTTTTCACCGGTGCAATCATTTTCAGATTGGATATATCTTTTAGTTCCTTTTTAAGACTGGTCTCCAGATGCCGGAAAGATTTAGATATTTGTCCACCAAAAAGTAAACACTCGATATTTTCAGTTTTCAATATGTTGCTCAAAGCTCCAGCTAATATTTTTCCCGCTTTCAAGAATGTAGCGACTGCTTTCTTATCACCATTATCTGCAAGAGTACCGATATCTGCTACTGTCAAACTATTAATATGTTTTCCATTTATTTCCTCATATATTTTCAACAGACCTCTTTTCGAAACATAATCCTCTAATATGCCAGTTCCATAAGGCAATTTGAATAGGGACAAGACTGGACCACCCAAATCGTTTCGCTGCACAACACCTTCTTTACAGAACGAAAAACCCAGACCAGTACCTAAAGTAACAATAGCCGTATTGAAATAATCCCGGCCATATCCTTTCCACATTTCACCCTGCAAAACAGCTTCTACATCATGAAGAAAATGAATCGGAGTATTTTCCGGAATACCATCAATTCCTAAAAAGTACTGGTGCAGATTAATACCATAGATATCCTGAAATTTATGTTTCATCATTGGGATTCCATTGCGGTAATCAAAAGGTCCGGGAAAAGCAAAGCCAATGCCCGAAAGTTGTACCCGGTTTTTTTCAATAACATCCAATCCATGCTTTATTATTGTGTAAAAACCTTCCAACACCTCATCCTTAGCACCATTTGAATTGATCGGAATAGTGAAAATTGTATCTAATGGATATCCCTCTTTATCAGATACAATGGATTTAAGAAAGGTACCTCCGGCATCTATACATATATACACATTATTTTTATTTTCCTTTATCATCTACAAATCCATCTTTAAGAATAGTTTTATGCATATACACTGGCTGATTGCCAAGATTACGAATAACATATTTACCTACATTGGCTGGAACAACTATAATATCCAGATAATTCTGCTCGTAACACAATTCTGGATTTTCAATAGATTGTACAATAACTTTTTCTCCATCAACCAATGCAAGCACGTGGAACTTTCCATTTGTATCGTCCTCAATTTCTTTTTCAAATTCAAATCGTCTCAAGCTGAAATAAAGAAGGTCGTGCTCTCCTACTATATATTCTGCCCAGCCCTTACCGTCCCTTACAAGACGCGGTTTCTGAACAAGGTTCTCCCGCACCCAACTACTCTTTCGCTCCTTACGCAGATTTTTTTCACCATGATATGAATGTATCGGCCGTAGGTTACCATCCAGGTCAGACCTTAAATAATCATACATTTTATAAGTATAAGAACCTATCGTAAGACTACCTATCTCAAGTATCACCTGATTACGTCCGGATGAATGTATCGTACCTGCTGGTATCATAACTTGTGTACCCGGCCTCGATTTTATGTGACTTATATATTTCTGATAATTAACAGGAGAAAATTCTTTTTCTGACCTTTTTGCTTCACTTATGAAATCATCAGGATCTATATCTTCGTTAAAACCAATATAGGTTTTTGCTTCATGGCCGGTGGCCACAACATAGTAACTCTCATCCTGGCGCCCATGCTCATTGTAATTTTCCACATTGTATCTGTGTCCCGAATGAAGCTGTATTGACATATTACCACTGCTATGCCAGGAATCATCATAATTAAACCGTATTGGGAAATATCCTCCGAATTTTTCCATGCATTCCCAACCCATAATTGCCTCTCCCTCTTTCTGCACAAAAGTAAAATATGGGAAATCAATAATATGTCTGCCGGCTTCTATAACAATACTTACTTCCAGAGGTATCAAATCAAAAACCCACGCACAGTTTCTCATGCCGGTAATATTGCGAATCTTTGTTACATAATGTCCTCCCCAGACTCCTTCCAAATAAACAGGCTTACAGCGAAAAGGATACTTAGCCATTGACTTCATTACATTATTAAAAGCCTTGTTTGGAAGCATTATTAAACAATCGGGGTCATCTCCGGCAATATAGAAGTCTATTGTATTTTTCTTTAACAATTCTCCGCGTAAGCGACAAGCAACTTCAAAGTCTACATAATAACAACGGCGCAACATTTCTTTTATTGGTCTTGCCAAACGATCTCCCAGATTAGCATAGCATCCGTTTCTTGCACGTAATATGACACGTTTAGGAGTTATGTCAATATAAACAAGAAAATCGTAAAGCTCACGGAATTTTTCTATGGTACAACCATTGCCATACACAATAACAACAGTACTGTTATGCGTGGCTTTGATATCGGAAATATATCGGTACAAATTACTGATTTTTTCTTTATCCATTAGGTCTTCATAACTCCCTTTAAATAATTTCCCAAACAATGATACAGGGTCTTTCTCTTTGTCAACTTTTAAATGTTCGGACAAGAAAATATCCAACTCTTCCGGGGTTTTATAAACCTCGCTGAAATTGCAATGCAATACATGCATCGATTCTCTCTTCAGCTCCTGTGAAATCAGATTGACAAGCTGTTTCCATTGAGCACCTATATATCCGTCTATTGCAATAACGAGACTCTTTCCGTTATTTTGCTTTAATTTCTCAGACAACACCCTGTTGAGATGACCTGCTGTTTCTCTAGTCCCTGAAATAATAGCAGATATTATTTCTTTGTCTAATTTCGGACGGTTAACCGCAGTCTTGTCATCAAACGGATGTGGATTAAACATAAAACTCATAATTGATACAATTTATATTTATTAATATTTTTTTATAGAAAAATTTAATTTTTATAGCCCCTTTTATATCCTGTAAAATTCAAAATCCATGATTTTTGCCAATAATTCCAGTTCTTTACAATAATCACCATCTACAATTGCGAAATGTTGTGTAGTACCGATTTTAAGTATTTGTTCGAACAAATCTGTTACCGGCACAATCGGCTTGAAAATACTATGTGAATAGGTGGCCAGAATATGTTTACCTTCCAGCGAATCAACTAACGTACATACTAATTTATACCGACCTTCTTCCTCAACCAGTTGTGCCATAGTTTTTCTTCCTGGAGAAATACGATACCAGGCAAAGGGGGCACCTGCATATTTATAATTGGTTTTGGCAAAACGCACATCACGGGCTATGATGACATTTTGCACATAATCCGGATCATTATGATCATTAGGTCCGGCATGGCCACCCGCAAAAGTGCCATAATCCGTTTCGATATGGAACGGTTCGATGAAATTGACGTGTTTTCCCGAAAGAAGTTTTAATATATAAGTAATCAATCCTCCTCCTATATCCGCCTCGGGTACAAGTACAGATATGTTTTCGTTAAAATATGGATGATAAAATCCAGCTCTCAACCCAATCAGTTTGAACATAGCCGTATCAATATCATTGAAAGCCATTACATCGATATTCTGTTCTTCAGCTAGTTTTGCCAATCCTATAGAGGCACAAACAGACGCTTCGAATTTCACATTATCCACATCATCCATCATCTTATAGAGGGAAAGTAAATCATTTTTATATGCCTCAAATTCTTCCTCTCTTATTTCAGCAATTGCATCGGCATAGGTAGAATAAGCGATAAAGCGTATCTCGGGGCCAATACGAGTAAAAAGACGATACGGGTCAATATAGGTTGACCACATAGCTTCGTTATAATTAGCCAGTAATCCTACAGTTGAGTTGGATAGTATACGCTTGATACGTGCGACTTTAGCAAAGGATTCAATTTTTGGAATTAGCTCTTGTCGGCTTCCTGCGATGGTTATTACATGTTTTCTTCCTGTACGGGCTATGGAGCCTGATGCTTCAAGCGAGCCGACCAAAGTACCCGAACAGAGATAGTCAATAAAATCATCTTCCTCCAGCGTATTCTCAAAACTCATCTTTCCTTTGGCAGGATTGACAAACAAAACAGGTATCTCAGGCATGTCTCTAAGAAAACGTATCCAGGCAAAGTCTTCCGACCAGGAAAGAAATTCTGCAATAACAAAATCAACATCTTCTGCAAAAAAGATTTTTATGGCTTTTTCTATATCCTGCTTATTGTAAACGATTCTAGGAAATACGACATCTAAAAATGATTTTAGGGGATTAATTATTCCCTCTAATTCCATGCTTTTTCTTTCACCGTAGGTACCTCTCTTCAAACCTGCACCTAAATTTTCGAATCTTGGTGAAGCAATCAGCAGAACTCCTGCTTTGGCTTTTCGTGTTTTACATTTCATATAAGTGATTTTTTTGATAATCTTTTAAATAATAATTCTTGCCTGCCCATATCATTAAAATACCACATATCAGCCAAACTACTGCAAGCATGGTAATTCCGAAAGAAAGTCCCAAGACAGATTTTAAATATCCTAAAATAATAGGAGAGAATGATCCGACAGCAAATCCCGTCATAATCATGACTCCGGAAGCAGAAGAGTGGTATTTTTTTGGAATCACATCATATAATACGGTATAAGTATTGGCATCGAAAAAGGCTCGGGCAAAACCAAAACCAGCAAATCCTATATATATATATATATTAAAATAGATGAATTACCCATTATAATGATAAATGGTACGGCAACTAATAACCCTAATCCTTGCATCATCATTCTGCGTGCGGGATTCTTTTTCGCCTTGGCATCCGAAAGCTTACCTGCCAGGATAATTCCTATAAAAGCGAACAAATGAGTGTAAAACATAGAGTGAAACCCTGCATGAGATAAACTTATATTAAAGTTCTCGTACAGATAGGTCGGCATCCAAGTCAGATAACCGGTTAACACAAATATTAACCCACTGAAGCAAAGAGTGAGTACTAGTGCTGTAGGAGTACTGAAAACAACTTTAAATCCTTCTGAAATTTTGATTTTTTTAGGAGATTCTTTTGTTTTGTCTAACCTCCCTTTTTTATCTCTTAACCTGAATATAAGAATAATTCCGTGGATAACTCCGATTGCTCCAAACACATAAAAAGCATTTCTCCAACCAAAGCGTTCACCGATGTAACCAGCTACATATCCACTAATAATAATACCTACGTAATAAGCTGTCTGGTGTAACGACATAGCAAATGCCCGTGTTTTATCATGATACTGAGCCAGTAAAGAATAATTGGCAGGACCGAAAAAGGCCTCGCCTCCACCCGTGGCTATACTACGCATCAAAATCAACATAACAACACCATTACTAAGTCCGGTGAACATTGTTGCAAAACTCCAAAAAATGATACTGATAGTAACAATCCATTTCCTGCTGAAAATATCTCCGATATATCCGGCAACCGGAACAAGTAATGCATAAACCAAGTTGAAAATTGTAGCTATTATCCCAATCTGGACATCTGATAAAAGCAGGTCTTCCTTTATAAGTGGCAGAACCACATTAAACACTTGCCTGTCAGCCTGGTTAAGAAGATATGCAACCCACAACAAGGTTAGAACTTCCCACTTATATTTTGGTCTTTTATACATAGTGTTTATATAAAAAAATTACATTTGCAGCACACACAAAAGGCAGGTATGGTGTGGTGTAATGTGGTGTAAATATATATTGTTTGTTTATTATAACAAAATAAAAACTCTATTTTTTATTATTAATTTTTTAAATTCACGTATTTTAATATGAGTTCTACCTAAGAAACACAAGAAATTATTTACAAAAAAATAAGACTTTGATTATTTAAAAGGACTGTATGCCAAATATATACGCAACCAGAATTTGCTCAATAAGAATCATAAAGTTGCTGAATTTATATATCTTATCGATTAATTACACAAAGATTTTAATAAATTCAAAAAGGGATATGAATTTCAAAAGAAAACTTCAAAAAAACAAAGAAACCGTAAATTTAAAATATCCTACAATAAGACAATTACTATTGTTGTACTATTCATCTTAAAGGTTACTGATGTCTGAAACATTTCTATGTCAACATGTACAGAAACGGGAGTACACCAACATTAACTAAAATAACTATAAATTTAAACCTGCAATTTGAGTAATTTCCAAAAGCGATTGAATTTTACTACATTTAGTAATACTATATCTTTTCTTTCTGTCAATTAAAATTGAATTCATTCCTGAATTTGTACTTCCCAAATAATCTAATTCATAAGAATCTCCAATATGAATACTTTCAATAGGAGAAATATTCATTTTTTTAATTGCATATAAAAATATTTTTTTATCTGGCTTTGAATAACCAATTTGTTCAGAAATAAAAATCTTATCAAAAAAATCATACAGATGGTTATATTTTAGTTTAAAAATCTGATCTGATGTAATACCATTAGAAATAATTCCCAATTGAAAGCTTTCTAAACTTTTTAGTATTGGAATCACATCAGGAAAAGCTTTACATGAATTAAGAAAATGCTCATGATACTGTTTATAAACTTCTTCTGCAAATTTATCTGAAATTTCAAGTCCATTAATCTTCCAAAAATCAATTATTCTGTTTATACGTTGTGCGCAAATTGATATTTTACCTTCGAAAAAAAGCTTGAAATATTTGTTCATTATTGATAACCAACTGAATTTTATTTTATCATTATTGTTTTTTAATGGTAAATTATAATCCACACAAATTTTATTAATTGCCTCAATATGTGCACGCTCGCTATCAATTAATGTATCATCAATATCGAAAAAAACTACTTTTAACATCATTATTTAAAATGTTTTTCTTCTAATTAATTTAAAATCACATTTAATCTTTTTAAAAGACTTCTTAATTATCATTTCTGCAGCAAGTTCTCCCATTCTTTTAAAATCGGTTGAAAGAACAGTCAATCCGTTTAATACAATCTCATTAATGGGTGATTCATTATATGAAATAATACAAACATCCTTCCCAACTTGGAACCCTTTAGCATTGGCAATTTTTGAAAGTTCAATAAGTTCAATATCTAACTGACTATTCAAAATTAAAAACATCTCATGTTTACTTATATTTTTTACATCAATATTTTTATGTATTATATATGGCATGTTGTTTTCTTCACAAAAATTTTTTATTCCTTTTTTTAATAAAGGAGCATATAAACTACCCGGCCTTGTAATAACATTTATTTTTTTGAATTTTTTAATGTCATTTAATCCTTGCATTAGACCTTCATATATATCATTTTCAAAATCTTGATAAACCGCACCAAAATTACCATGAAGATTACTAAAGAATCTGTCAAGAAGTATAAGTTTTCTGTTAGGTATTTTTTTTAATGTTTTAATAACCCGTTTTTCATTTGCCGGTTGCAGAGTAAAATGGGGAGTAATTACATAATAATCAAAACTATCTAAATTTTCTTCAATAAAATGTTCAAACAGTTCAATATCCTGATTGTGCAATCTGATAACAATTTCATAGGAGTTTCCAAGTTTTAATGCAAAAGAACTATATAAAACATATTTATATGTACTTAATTTATCAAACACAAGAAGTATTTTTGTTTTGCTTTTTTCTTTGTTCAATATATAAAATCCTTTTCCTTGGACTGAGTCAATAATTCTTTGCTTTCGAAGAATTGAATACGCTTTTTTTACTGTTTCTTTCGATATATTTAATTCTAATGCCAATTCGTTCAACGACGGAAGATAATCTCCTTTTTTATACACATCGGCATCAACCAGATACTCTATCTCTTGAATAATTTGCTTATAAACTGGTATTTGCAATGAAATATCGATATTAATTAGCGATCTCTTTATGGTCATATCCTTTTGAAATTAATTTTTTGAAAATAACTGATAGTATGTTTTAGTCTAAAGGTATATAATTATTTAACTCCAAAAATATACTATAATATTTTAAAAATAAAATAGCTGAGCTTTTATTACGTTTTTACATATGAATAAACAACCGAATTGAAAACAGTCCTTCTGACGGCAATGAACGGCCGGTTGCCAACAACATTATGGTTATAACATAAAAATAAAATATATTCAAAGCATATTTTACTAACATAAAACATTATTAATAAAATCAAAAATTAAAATTCATGAAACGCAGTTTAATCTATTTTCTCCTGATTGCTCTAATCGGATGCTCTTCCAAAACTAAAACACCAAAATCGGTATTTGTGATAATTGACGGAGTTCCAGCAGATGTTGTGGAGCGGGTGCACACCCCGAATATTGACGAAATATCGGCAACGGGCGGTTATGCACGCGCATATATGGGCGGGGAAGTGGGCGGAATAACCCAGACACCCACAATTTCGGCAGTTTGCTACACATCACTTGTAACTTCAACATGGGTAAACAAGCATAATGTGTGGGGCAATGAACTGAAAGATCCCAACTACAACTACTGGAATATCTTCAGGATAGCCAAAAACCAGGACAGAGAAGTAAAAGCCGCAATTTTCTCCTCATGGGAGGACAACAGAACAAAACTCATCGGTGAGGGACTTGAAAAGGCAGGTGCAATCTATTTTGATGAGGTGCTTGACGGCCTCGAAAATGACAAAGAAAGATTTCCGGATGAGCCGAACGGTATGAATATTTTTAAAGTTGATGAGGAAATATCAAAAGGTGCGGCTCTCTGCATCAGGGAAAAAGCACCGGATGTTA
>CAZXTX010000055.1:0-12423 GCA_964643695.1 uncultured Mariniphaga sp.
TTTAATGAAGATGAATTAATCCTTCCTTGATAGCAAATTTTACAAGGTCGGCATTACTATTAAAATCAAGCTTTTCAAAAATGTGCTGTTTATGTGTACCGACAGTTTTAACACTTATAAAGAGCTTTTCTGCTATTTCGCGCGTGGTTTTGCCTTCGGCATAAAGTTTCAGCACTTCCATTTCCCTTTCGGAAAGTTCTGCAAATGCACTGCCGCCTTCAACTTCCGGATCGAGATAACCCTGAATTACCATTTCGGTTATATCGTCACTCAGATATTTTTTTCCAGATGTTACTGATTCAATAGCATCAATCAGCTGTCTGTAAGTACAGTTTTTTAACAGATAACCATCTGCACCTGCTTCAAGAATTCCTTTCACAAACTGGCGGTCGGAATGCATTGATACGGCAATTATCCTGATTTCCGGATTCTTCTTTTTAATAAGTTTTGTAGCTTCGGTTCCGTTCATAACAGGCATTCCTATATCAATCAAAACCACATCGGGAATATGTTCCAAAGCTTTTTCAACTGCTTCCTTTCCGTTTTTAGCCTCTGCAACAACTTCAAAATCAGGAGCAGAAGATATTAAATTAATTAAACCTTCCCTGAATAACTGATGGTCATCTGCAATCAACACCCTTGTTTTCATTCGTTTATAATTATTTAGTTAAAAAACCATCAAATGAAACCGGTTCCAAAAATCAAACTTGTTTCATATTATTTATCCGGCATTTGCCGGAATAATCACAACAGCTTTTGTTCCTTTGCCCGGCACGGAATCAATTTCAAAACTACCTTTAATGCCATCCAATCTTTCTGTAATGCTAAACAAACCAAATCCGCTGTTTAGTTTATTATTTATATTTAATTCTGTTTCAAAGCCAATTCCGTTATCGGATACTGTAATATAGTAATTATTATTAACTTTTTTAACTTGTATCTCCACAAAACTGGCTTGTGAATGTTTGATTACGTTATTCAGCAACTCCGTAATAATCCGAAAAAGAAAAATATTATACTCCTTCCTGATATAAACATCTTCATTATCACTAACAAATTTCGTTTTAATATCATGTTTTTCATTTATTTCCTGAAGTTTCCATTTAAATGCAGGAACAAGTCCGAGCTCATATAATATTGGCGGACTTAAATCATAAGTCAGAGTTCGTGATTCATCAACAGCATTTTTAAGAAGTATCGAAATTTCATTAATTATTTTCTCAACATTCGGCGAAAATTTTTCATTAATGATTGATGTAAGTTTTATATAAGCCAGTGAAAGTGACTGGCCAAGACTGTCATGAAGATTTTCGGCTATACGCCGGCGTTCTTTCTCCTCAACAAGAGTAAGTTCCACATTCAGGTTTTTTAACTGTTTCTGATAATCCTTAATCTGTTCAAGACTATTCGTAAGGGCAATTTCAGCCTGCTTCCTTTTTGTATCATCATAACAAACTCCCCTGAATCCAAAATACTTGTCATTTTTATCGTATATGGGAAAACCGCTTACCGACAGCCACTTTTGTGTTTTGTCCTTAACATTCAGCTGTATTTCATAATTTTTAAAACTCTTTTTGTTTAAAAAGCACTTCCCCAAATATTTAAGCTGATTCTCATCAGCAATATATCGTAAGAGAGATTCATAACTTTCTTCGCCAATTATATTTTCAGGATTCTCACCTATAATTTTTTCAATAACCGGACTTACATAAGTAAAAATTCCTTCATCGTCTATTTCCCAGTAAAATTCAAGTACATGTTCCGAAATCTGCAGGAATCTCTCTTCACTTTGCATATATTTTGTTGTCTGATCCTTTATCAGGATTTCAAGACTTTCATTTCTCTTTCTGAGCATATCCTCTGCCTTTTTTATACGCAAAGCAACATCAATCTGTGCCCTCAATTCAGCCTGGCTAAAAGGTTTGGAAATAAAGGAATCGGCACCGACATTAAGTCCTTTTGTGCGTTCCATGGGATTTTGCCCCAGGGCAGAAATCATTAAAATGGGAATATGTCTTGTTCTTGTATCTCCTTTTAAAAACTCACACACTTCATATCCGTCCATTTCAGGCATTAAAATATCCAGCAAAATTATATCGGGCAGTTCGTCAATTGCTTTTTGAATACCCTCTTTTCCTGATACAGCCTGTAAAAAAATATAATCTGAATAATAAAGCTTAATTATCTGATTTAACAAAACCAGGTTAATCTCATTATCATCAATAGCCAGTATTTTTTTCATTTAACAATATGTTATAAATTTTAAAGAATTCAACAAATTTATTTAAACTTATTGAACATTAACAACTTCTATTAATAAAAATATTTTATTTTTTTAAACAATTTTATCAAATACTTTTTATAACAAATATATTTTGATAAAAGCTCCTTTAAATTCAGCTTTTCCACTTTACCTGATTGCATTTCAGTAAAATACTGATTGCATTTTCAGCAAACAGAAACATTTTAATCAGTTATCTTTTTTAAGGTTTTGGATAATTGTATAGTAGTTTAGCTCCTGATTTACAAACCAAAATTTTAAAATACAATGAAGTGGACGCTTCACGCAGTCCTCCTTACTGCCATATTTATTTTTGGCAGGGCGAGGGCACAGGAATACTATCCGGTTTCCGTAGCTACTGGTGGCGATTTAATAAATATAGCTGATAATGGCGTAAACAGAAGTTTTATTACGCCTCCTGAAAACTTAAGCCTCTTAAAATCAGCAAAAATATCCGGTTCATCCATTAAAGTTGATTATCATAATTTTCCTGAAAATGCAAAAAGAGCATTTGAATACGCAATACAGATATGGGAATCTCTGCTGGAATCTACAATTACCATTAACATTGAAGCTCATTGGGATAATATGTCCGATAAGGTGCTGGCAAAAGGAAAACCCTCGGTTTTTTACAGTAATTTTAGCGGGGCACCGATGTCAAATACTTACTATCCGGTTGCTCTTGCCGAAAAACTGGGTAAGAGGGAGCTGAACCCCGGAGAGCCTGACATTATCTGCAATTTTAATAAAAATATCAGCTGGTATTTTGGTACCGACGGGAAAACCCCTGCCACTCAATATGACTTTGTAAGTTCCGTGTTGCATGAAATTGCTCATGGGCTGGGATTTTCAGGTTTTTTTAAAAGTGCTGACGGAAAAGGTTTCTTTAGTAGCAACAACAATCTGCCAAGTATTTACGATGTTTTTATTTTTAACAATCTCGACCAAAAAATTTCCGACAACAAACTGTTTCAAAGCCCCTCTTCTGAGCTTTGCAAACAAATTACATCCGACAAACTGAAATTTGCACAGGGTAGTGCTGAAAATCAGGTTTACACAATTGACCTGATATATGCACCAACTGTATGGAACGAAGGATCAAGCATTTATCACCTGAAAAGCAGCCCCGGCAATGAAAATACTAATCTGATGTCATATGCTGCCAAAAAAGGGCTGGCAATACATAATCCCGGGGAAACTACAATGGAAGTTCTTGCGGAATTGGGATGGGAATCTGTAAGTATTGATTTTGAACCACTTAAAGACATTGAACAATCGGTTGCCGAACTGCCGCTAATGCTGAATATAAATTCTGATAACAAAAACGAAATTTCATCTGTCAAAATAATATTTTTAACTGAAAATCAAACAAAATCAAACTCAGCAGTATTAACCAGAAAAGGCAATTCACAAAGTTTTGAAGGGAAACTTCCGCTGCAATATGCAACCGGTGAAATTAACTACTATTTTGAAGCCATAACTTCAAAAGGGCGTGTTATAAAAGAACCGTTAAATGCTCCATCCAAAAGCTATACCTTAAGAATCGGGCCCGATTACTACATTCCCAACCTGTTTCACAACCCATTGAAAACTATCTCCTGCAATTCGGAAGAAATTGAACTGAACGCTTATGCAACCGATAATGTCGGAATAAAAAAGGTATATGCAGAATACAAAATAAACGGTGTCATTCAGAAATCCGTTGAGTTTGATAATATAAGCAAGGATTTTTACTCGGTTAAAATAAAATCGGATTACAAAAACTGTAACAAATTTGAATACCGCATTGTGGCTGTTGACAATACCGCAAAAGAAAACAAACGCACATTTCCGACAATGGGTTTTCAGCAAATCAAAATATATTCACCCAATAGCCCGATAACGTATTATAATACCGATTTCAGCAATACCGAAAATGATTTTATACTTTCCGATTTTCAGATGTCTTCATTAAACAACATGACGGGTATGTGGCTGCATACTCAAAATCCGTATCCTGTTTCCGCAGTTAGTCAGGAACATTACAATATGACGGCAACACTTAAATATCCGGTAATAATTCAGCCGAACGGCACAATGTCATTTGATGAAATTGTGCTTACTGAATCCGGAAGCCGTGAAAAACATCCCCGGTTATATGACTATGTTGTTGTGGAAACAAGCAAAGACGGCGGTTACAGCTGGAATCCAATCACAAAATATTATGATTCGGGAGAAAGTGATACCTGGTATTCTGCTTTTGACAATAATTTTTCAAATTTGACATCAGTTGCAACACCAGACAAAAACATGCTTAAAAGCCATACCATCGACCTGACCGGGAATACAGGCCTGACAGCCGGTGATACTGTACTTTTCAGGTTCAGGATGTCATCCGACAACTCAGTTAACGGTTTCGGATGGATTATTGGTAATTTGAAAATTCAGGCTTTGAGTACAGCAACTAAAGAACTGTTTGCAAAAAACAGTTGCCGGGTATATCCCAATCCGGCTGCAAACAGATTATTTATTGAACTGCCCGAATCAGACAACCATGACAATATCGAAATTACTTTATCTGATTTATACGGAAAAATTATTCTTAGAAAAACCGAAACTTACACTTTCGGTTCAGAAAAAACACAAGTTGACTTATCCGGAATTGTTCCCGGAATGTATGTTGTTAACATTAACAACGGTAAAGAAATTATATCAACAGAAAAAATAATCAAAAACTAAATAATTAACAAAATGACCACTATGCTGATATTTGGATTTGTAATCTCTTTTACAGGATTTATTGTTTCATTATTACTGCTGTTTAAAGTGCTGAATACCAAAAACAAGAGGTAAAAATTTTATTTTCCTGCTTTCATGTAAATAAGTGCTTGTCAATTTTTTTATATCTGCTACCGCAATCTATTCAAACGGCCAGATATTAAAACAGGAATTCGTAACATTTCCTGTTCCTGTTGTTTATTATGGTATCAGACATAATTGGGAAAAATTTTGTTCCTCCCCGTCGATAATTAAATCAGGCGGAAGGTAAATCTAAAAAAACAGCAAAAGCGAAATATATCTGATTATTATTAAAGAAAACGGAAATCATGTTTTTACAAAAAAAGTCATACGCAATTAAAAAATATAATTAACTTTGCTTTCAATTTGTAATAAAAATGAATACAACAGTTAGCAATACTTATTTTTACGCTTATTTTTATTTTGGTTCTGCAAACGGGATCAGCGTGTAAAGTATTGTTACAAATAGAATATTTTGCAAAAGGTCCCGAAGTTTCGGGGCCTTTTTTTATTTAAAAAAATTAAAATGAAAGTTACAATTATCGGATTGGGGCTAATTGGCGGTTCACTTGCAAAAGACCTGCGACGTTCAAAATTTGCAACATCGCTTACAGGTATCGATTCCAGTGAGCGTCATGCCAAAGAAGCCCTGGAGCTTGGATTGGTCGATAAAATTGAATCGTTTGAAAACGGAATAAAAAATACTGACCTGATTATTATTGCAATTCCGGTTGACAAAGAACTTGAAGTACTGCCTGCTGTTTTATCGGGTATTGACAGTTACACGACAGTTACCGATATGGGCTCTGCCAAAAAAGTTATTGCAGATGCAGTAAAAAATCATCCTGCCCGAAAACAGTTTGTATCCGCACATCCAATGTCGGGAACAGAAGACTCCGGGCCTGCTGCAGCTACTGACGACCTGTTCAGGGAAAAAATCACAATTATATGTGATCATGAAGAGAGCGGTCCGCAACACCTTGCACTAATTGAAAAAATGTTTCAGTCACTCGGAATGAACATGGCCTACATGTCATCCGACGAGCAGGATCACACCACCGCTTTTGTTTCACACCTTCCGCATGCGGCTGCTTTTGCCCTTGCAAATGCTGTTCAGGACAAAACCGACCGCAATATTATTTTTGACCTTGCCAGCGGAGGTTTCCGCTCAACTGTAAGGCTGGCAAAAAGTTCCTGTTCAATGTGGAAACCCATTTTTGAACAAAACAGCAGTTATGTTGTAAATTCACTTGACGTATATATTCAGCATTTGCAGGAATTTCGCGATTGCATGAAGAATAATGATTTTGGCAAACTTGAAGAACTTATTCAGAATGCCAATAAAATCAGAACTGTTTTAGACGGAGAAAATCCGTATTTTATTAAAAATGAAGAAAGAATAACAAAACTTTACACTAAATAACAATGAGTACAAAAATTGAAATTAACCCGATAAAAGAGTGGCTGCCACATATAAACAATCCGTTGCTTATTTCGGGGCCGTGCAGTCTTGAAACCGAGGAACAAACACTTGAAACTGCAAAATTGCTTGCCAGGGATCCCAGGGTGTTTATCTTCAGGGGAGGTATCTGGAAACCCCGTACACGCCCCGGTTCATTTGAAGGTGTCGGCTCAGTCGGTTTAAAATGGATGCAAACGGTAAAAAAAGAGACCGGCCTGATAGTAGGAACCGAAGTGGCCAACAAGCAGCATACCGAGGAGGCTCTGAATGCAGGAATTGACGTAATATGGATAGGGGCACGCTCAACCGCAAGTCCTTTTGTGGTTCAGGAAATTGCAGATGTGGTAAAAGGAACCGATGCCGTGGTTATGGTGAAAAATCCGGTTAACCCCGATGCACAGCTCTGGATAGGTGCAATTGAACGCATTGCCGGAGCAGGAATAAAAAATATTGTTGCAATACACCGCGGATTTACACCTTTCAGGGAAACCGTTTACCGAAATTATCCAAACTGGAAAACTGTTATCGAACTTCGCCGGATAATGCCAAATCTTCCGATTATCTCAGATCCGAGCCATATTGCCGGAAAAAGAGAATACCTGTACGAAATTGCCCAGAAAGCTTTTGACATGGGGCTGGAAGGACTTATGATTGAATCACACATTGACCCGTCATGCGCATTGAGTGATAAAGAACAGCAGTTGACTCCTGCCGACCTCGGAAAACTTCTGGACAGGCTGATTATCAGACATAAAACCGCAACCAATCCTGAATTTGCCACAAGGCTTGATATGTTGCGTAACCGGATTGACGCAATAGATTCCGAATTAATGGAAATATTGTCATCAAGAGTGGAAATTGTCAAGGAAATAGGCAAGTACAAAAGGGACAACAATGTTACCGCACTTCAGATAAACCGCTGGACGGAACTGATGGACAATCGTGTGAAAATGGGGAAAAAACTTGATTTAAATGAAACCTTTGTAAAAATACTTTTCCAGCTGATTCACGAAGATTCGGTGAGAATGCAAACTGAAATTATGGGTTCGGAATCTTAATTTTTAATAAACGGGAAAGGCAGTGTTTCATCGAATTTTCAATATTGGCAAATCCGGTTATTTCTCTGCCTGTATAAATAAAAAATATATCCTTTTTTGAATACTTATCATCTGAAAGGAGAATTTGTTTATTGAGTCGGTATGCCTCACGCATGCGGCGTTTGATTAAATTCCGGTCAACAGCTTTTTTAAATAATTTTTTACTTACCGCAAAAGCAACTTTTGCCGGAAAGTCACCGGGATAATCCGAATCTCTGTAAATTACCTTTATCGGGTAGATATTGAATGTTTCACCCCCGGAAAACAAGTGTTCAATTTGTTTCCTGCTGTTTAACCGTTCTTCTTTTTTAAGAAAAAAACGATGTTTTTCAGGTATAAAGGCTGAAGAATCTTTCATAAAAGGTAAAAAAAAGCTGTCAGCCAAAAATGCAAACAGCTCTTCAAATATAATATTTTTTACACTCAGGGAACCATACTGTTTTCTTTCTTAATGTACTGTTCCAGAGCCATTGTCATTGAAGGTGCCTCAGTTGTAGGAGCTTCAATATCGAGACGCAGGCCTGCCTCACGAACTGCCTGGGCCGTAGTGGGGCCAAAACATGCTATACGTGTGTTATTCTGTTTGAAATCAGGAAAATTCTGAAACAATGATTTAATTCCCGAAGGGGTGAAAAATACCAGAATATCATAATCTACATTGTTCAAATCAGACAAATCGCTGCAAACAGTACGGTACAAGATAGCTTTTGTATATTTAAATCCGGCTTTGTCGAGAAGTTCCGGAATTTCCTGTTTATGAATATCAGACAACGGTACGAGAAATTTTTCATCTTTATGCTTTTTCATAATCGTTGTTAAATCAGAAAACTTGCCGTTACCATAAAAAATTCTGCGTTTGCGGTAAACAATATATTTCTGCAAATAAAATGCGGTTGATTCCGAAATACAGAAATATTTCATTGTATCGGGGATTGTTAACCGCAGTTCCTGACTAATACTGAAAAAATGATCAATTGCAGTCCGGCTGGTAAAGATTACTGCAGTATGATCTAAAATGTGAATACGGGTTTGTCTGAATTCTTTTGCTGAAACACCTTCTATATGAATAAAAGGCCTGAAATCAATTGTAAGATTGTTTTTTTCAGCTAAATCAAAATAGGGCGATTTTTCCGATGACGGTCTGGGCTGTGATACCAGAATACTCTTGATTTTCAAAATATACTTCTTTAAGTTAAACTAATATGTTCTTCCACCAATACCTTATAAAGTAAAACCAAGGGCAAAACTTCAAGGGTACAAAAATATAAAAAGAGATAAAACTTAGGAAATTGTTTGTTCATTAATATTACAAATACTCTTATTATCAGCAAAAAATAGATTATCAATGCAACTGCCATACCTCCAAAAACCAAAATTCCAGAACCTGAAAAGGGGTTAAATGCAATTAACGTAACAAACGGCAACAGTACGACTCCTGCCACCCGCCTAAAGTTTTTCATATTAAAAAGGTACTCTTTTGTTTCAGAAATTTTTTCAGTAACAAAACCTAAAAAGCTGTATGTTAATTTTTTTAAAACGAACATTGCCAAAACCAAAGCCACAAGCAATAAATAGAGAGTAAAACTGTAAACCGGCAATTCCGGTATAAAAAAAGCAAGCACCTGATAAGCAAATGCCGAAAAAATCATATAAAACTGCAAATCCAGAAAAAAAGCACCCTGCATGTCAGATGTATTCATTCCGTCAAATACTCTTACCGAAGCAGAATGATTTATCACCGAACGAAAAAGATTTATCAGATACTTGTTCCATAAAGTCTTTACCAATGCAAACAGCAAAAGAGCGGCAAATATTAAAAAAACAAACCAGTCATAGTTGGTATGTTTTACGGCATATTCCGGAAATGCAAAACCGGTAGTCTCAGTTTTTGAGGGATGCTCAATGTAAAAGTCATTCCTCGGTTTTATATATTTTGAATCTCCTATCAGCAGCTTTCTCTCTCTGAGCCGTGAATAATACTGTTTTATTTCAACTTCTGTCGGAACATATTCTCTTTTTGATGAAGCTGTATCCTTTTCTTTAACAAGAGAATCTATCTGCAAAATTTTAACACTGTCCTTTTGCTGAAACAGATTAACGCCGGTTATTTTTTCATCAATTTGATTCATGCTGATGTAACTTGCAGATAAATTAACTTTTTTACATTTTAAATTGCTGCAAAGATACCAATTGTTACACGATAAACTGCTGACAGGTTAAATTTCCATTAACCCGGTTTATTCAAGTTTAATCAACATTCCGCTGCAAAAGAAAATAACATGGCTACGGTTTTATTGATTATTTGGTCAGAAACAGAAAATAAGTAATTTTAGCACTAAATTATTTATTTTTGAATAAAGTTTAAAATCGAAGGTTATGAAAAATCAAACAATTGCAAGCCTTTATACAGAATCATTCAATAAAAACTGGGACAATATTGCATTTTCCGATTATGAAGGTGGTGATTTCAAATACAGTGACATTGCAACCACCATAAAATCACTGCATCTGTTTTATCAGCTTGCCGGATTACAGCGTGGTGATAAAATTGCAGTTTTGGGAAGAAACTCGGCAAACTGGGGAGCTGTTTTTTTATCAGCACTTTCTTCGGGAATTGTTATAGTACCGATTTTACCTGATTTTAATGAAAGCAACACAAATCATATAATTAACCATTCCGAATCAAAACTTGTAATAGGAGCAAAATCACTGCTTGATAAAATAGATTTTGAAAAAGCGGAAAATCTTATGGCAGTATTGGTACTGGATGATTTTTCACTCCATGCGGCAAAAAATGAAAATATCCGCTTCAAACTTTCCGATGCTTTTCAATATTACAGAGAGAACAAACTGAAAAAAGAAAATTTCAAATTTGATAAATGGGAAAGGGAAGAAACCTGTATTATTTCCTATACTTCAGGAACATCCGGTTTTACTAAAGGGGTTATGGTTCCGGAAAGAAGCCTTGTTTCAAACATTGTTTATGCACGTGAAAACATGCCTCTCCTGCCCGATCATAAAATCGTGTCGTTTTTGCCGATGGCCCATATTTACGGTTTACTGTTTGAGTTTTTATTTCCGGTTACACTTGGGTGTCATATTACCTTTTTAAGCAGAATGCCTTCTCCCGCAATTATTACAAAAGTTTTTGGAGAGGTAAAGCCTCATCTCATACTTTCAGTACCGCTGATTATTGAAAAAATTTACAAAAAACGGATTTTACCGACCATTGAAAAGCCGGTTATGCAGATTTTGCTGAAAACACCGGTAATAAAAAATATTTTGCTGAAAAAAATAAAAGAGAAACTAACTGAAACATTTGGCGGAAGATTTTTCGAAATTGTAATTGGCGGTGCACCACTAAGTGCTGATGTTGAAAAATTCTTCAAACAAATAAATTTCCGTGTAACTGTCGGATACGGAATGACTGAATGCGGCCCGCTTATTAGTTATGCCGCATGGGATAAAACCATGCCCGGTTCAGCCGGCAAACTGGTTGACAGAATGGAGGTGAGAATTGATTCACCCGACCCGTACAATATAGTGGGTGAAATTCAGGTACGCGGTGAAAATACGATGACCGGATATTATAAAAATGAAGAGACAACCAAAGAATCCTTCACCGAAGACGGATGGCTCAGAACCGGCGACCTCGGAATAATTGACCAAAATAACTTCATTTTTATCAAAGGCCGCTCCAAAAACATGATTTTGGGCCCGTCGGGACAAAATATCTATCCTGAAGAAATTGAAGCCAGAATATGTAATCTTCCGTATATAGCGGAATGTGTGGTTACCGAACGTGACAATAAACTGATTGCAAAAATATTTCCCGATTTTGAAGCAATTAAGGCTGAGAAACTTTCAACAGATGATTTGCCGGCACTGATGGAGGAAAACAGAAAAAAACTTAATTCGGAACTACCCCGGTACGAACAAATCAGCACTTTCGAAATAGTTGATGAAGAGTTTGAAAAAACACCCAAAAAAAATATTAAACGATTTAAATATTTATAATTCAATTAATAACCCAAAAATTTTCTTTATATGAGTCAGGACAGGAACAAATCTATTGATCCGACAGGCACACGTTTGCTTTCGCTCGACTTTTTTCGCGGAATTACCATGTTTTTACTGGTAGCCGAAGGAACAGCACTATGGAGCGTTTTGGTAAAAGACCCGGTTGCAGGAAGCTTTTTAGAACCGTTCTTTCGCCAGTTTCATCATCATCCGTGGGCGGGTTTGCGGTTTTGGGATCTGGTACAGCCGTTTTTTATGTTTATTGTAGGTGTGGCAATGCCTTTTTCATACGCAAACCGGCTGAAAAAAGGAGGAACAAGGCAACAATTTACACGACATATCATCAAACGGTGCATTATCCTTCTTGCCTTTGGTGTGGGACTTCACTGCGGCTACAATAAAAAACTGGTATGGGAACTCTGGAATGTTCTTTCTCAACTTTCGGTAACAATAATAATCGCTTACTTTTTAATGCGCTATAAACCCTCGGTTCAGGTAATAGTCTCTTTCGGGCTTTTGCTGCTTACAGAAATTGCATACCGTACATTCCCGCTCGAAGGCTACAACCAGCCATTTGTGAAAGGCCACAATTTCGGTTCGTGGATAGATATGGTTTTAATGGGAAAAACCAGCGGTGGCGGATGGGCTGCAATCAACTGCATTCCCACTGCCGCACATACAATATGGGGAGTGGTTGCCGGTCAGCTTTTGCTTTCCGACAAATCACATAAAGAAAAAATTAAAAAACTGGTTATTGGCGGCCTGATAGTTCTTGTTGCAGGTTA
>CAZXTX010000056.1:0-4158 GCA_964643695.1 uncultured Mariniphaga sp.
ATGCCGGAAGTGCTACTGAAACCGCACGCAAGTCCAATGAACTTTATTTTGATGTGTTTAATTCGGCAATTTTTATTGACCGTAATGGAAACGGTGATGTTTACCATAAATCGATTCTGGTTCCGGGAGTGGAAAAAATGCCGTTCAGAAAATATCTGGGATTTTTAACCGACTGGGTTATCGACCTTGGAGGAACAACCGGCAGTCTTGGCAGACAGGACGAACCTTCAAATTTCAAGCTCAAAAGCGGTGATGAAGTTGCACCGGTCATTTGTTATGAATCGGTTTTTGGAAGTTATCTGACCCGTTTTGTACAAGAAGGTGCGGGATTGATTGTAGTAATTACCAACGACGGCTGGTGGAGAAATACCCCTGGTTATAAGCAGCATCTGTCATACAGCAGGCTTCGTGCAATTGAAACGCGCCGAAGTGTTGCCCGCTCGGCAAATACCGGTATTTCATGTTTTGTGAATCAGCGCGGCGATTTGTCGGAAATTACCGGATGGTGGGAGGATGCAGTAATTGAAAGTAGGGTAAATCTGAATGATGAAATTACATTCTATGTAAAAAACGGTGATTATATAGCAAGAATGGCAATGTTTGTATCAGCACTTCTTCTGATGTTTCTGCTTGTAAAACATTTCATAAAAGCATAAAAAAATCCGCATCAATTCCGTTTGCGTAAAACCCCCTGACTAACAGGATTTGAGCGTCTGGTTGTTCAAACGTCCTACGGTCTTACGACTCACCCCGGGAACCCGGGGCTACTAGGCCTGCTTTTGCAACCGTTGAACTAACTCGGTTTAATAAGTTCTGTTGAGTTTACCAACTGATGAATTAATGCGGATAATATCTTATTCTTTTCAATGAACTCGTAATTGTTACCCCAAATCTAAGAGTTCTGTTTGAGTTTTCCAAATTTTTTTTACTATTTAAAAACAGTCCGAATTTAACCGGTTGCTGCACAGTTATTTATTTTTGTTAAAAAAATTATTCATTTTCAGATACTGATAAAAGCTGGCTGCTTTGATGACAAAAAAATACTTGTTTGAACTTTTCATATTCACCGATTAAAAATATTTGTTCAGTACATTTTTCCGGTGAGTGCCGAATGCTTCAGAAAAAACACTTTTTACTGTTATTTGCAGAAAGTGTTTTTGTACTTTTATATCCATTTTATAAAGCTTTTTTCAGATTGTTTTGTAAGTGAAGTTTTGTGACAGTTAATTTTGAAAACAATAACTTAGAACATTTCTAAATTTGATATAATTCAAAAGATAAAGTGTTTTTGACAAGTGTGGATTGAAATTAAAGTATAATTTTGTAATCTCTAAATAGCAATATTGTGACAAGTTCAGTTATATCGCATAAAGGTTTGGTAAAGGAAATTACTGACAGCTCCATAATTGTAAGTATTGTAAATAAGTCTGCATGTTCAACCTGTCATGCAGCCGGAGCTTGTTCGGTTGCCGATTTAAAAGAAAAGGAAATTGAAATTCCTTTTTATGAATCTGATTACTCGGCAGGTGATGAGGTTACTGTTTTATTTAAAGAGTCAGCCGGTTTTTCTGCACTTTTTTTTGGTTATATTTTCCCTTTTCTGATTGTATTATTTACATTGATTATTGTATTCTACGTGACCGGAAATGAGGCAGTTTCAGGATTGCTTGCCCTTGGTATGCTGATACCCTATTATATAACATTATATTTTTTACGTCATTATTTAAAAAAAGTTTTCAAATTTGAACTTCAATAAAACAGATTCTGTATGAATATGACTATTATTATATATACGGTTGCAACGCTTAGTGCAATTGGGACTTCAGCCGCTGTTGTGCTCTATTTTGTTGCCAGCAAGTTTAAGGTTTATGAAGATCCGCGCCTCGATCAGGTGGAAGAAGTGTTGCCTGCTGCCAATTGTGGGGGGTGCGGTTATGCCGGTTGCCGTGCTTTTGCAGAAGCCTGTGTTAAGGCAAAAAGCCTCGATGATTTGGATTGCCCGGTGGGCGGTAATGAAACCATGGCAAAAGTTGCGGAAATTTTGGGCCTTGAAGCTGTAAGCAAGGATGCCCGCGTTGCATATATCCGCTGTAACGGAATTTGTGACCACCGGCCCAAAACAAATAACTATGACGGGGCAACAACTTGTGCAATTGCATCTCTTACCTACAGTGGCGATACCGACTGCCAGTGGGGATGCCTCGGCTTTGGCGACTGTTATGATGTTTGTGACTTTGATGCTATTGAACTGCGTTCCGATTTGGGGGTGCCAAGAATTATTGATGATAAATGTACATCATGCGGTGCATGTATTGATGCCTGTCCGAAAGACCTGATTGAACTCAGAAAAAAATTTAAAAGAGACCGGAAGATAGTAGTGGCATGCCGAAATGAGGATAAGGGGGCTGTTGCCCGAAAAGCCTGTGAAGTTGCATGTATAGGTTGTAACAAATGCGTTAAGGAGTGTCAGTTTGATGCAATAACAGTTACTAATTTCCTTGCATATATTGATTCGGATAAATGTACATTGTGCAGAAAATGCGTACCGGTTTGTCCCACAAATTCAATTATTGAAGAAAATTTTCCGCCCCGCAGAATAAAGACGGATGAAAAAGTATTAACTACAGTTAAATAAAACAGTATGTTAAAAACGTTTAAGAGAGGCGGGGTTCATCCGCCCGAAAATAAATTATCGGCAGACAGGCCCATAGAAATATTGCTTCCGCCTGCTTCTGTTTTTATACCGGTTGGCCAGCATATAGGTGCACCGGCAGTTCCGGTGGTAAATCGCGGCGATACGGTAAAAACAGGACAGATGATTGCCAAGGGCAGCAGTTTTGTTTCTGCAAATATTCACTCTTCAGTTTCAGGAAAAGTTAAAAGGGTTGATTTTCAGCCGGACAGTTCGGGTTACCCGAAACAGGGAATCTTAATTGATGTGGAAGGTGACGAGTGGATGGAGGAAATTGACCGTTCGGAGGATTTGAAAAAGGAGTTTGACCTGACCGGAGAGGAGGTAATAAATAAAATACAGGAAGCCGGAATCGTCGGGCTTGGCGGTGCCACATTCCCCACTCACGTTAAGCTCATTCCGCCAAAAGGGATGAAAGCAAATGTGCTTATTATAAACGGTGTTGAGTGTGAACCTTATCTTACATCCGACCATCGCCTGATGCTGGAAAAAACCGATGAGATAATGGTTGGCATTCGGCTTTTAATGAAAGCACTCCGGGTTGAAAAGGCTGTTATAGGAATTGAAAACAACAAGCCTGATGCCATAAGCCTGATGACTGAGAAATCAAAGGAATATTCGGGAATTAGTGTTACGGCATTAAAGGTTAAATATCCGCAGGGCGGTGAAAAACAGTTGATTAATGCAGTAACAGGCCGCGAGGTTCCATCGGGCGGACTTCCGATTGCGGTGGGTGCAGTGGTGAGTAATGTGGGTACTGCATTTGCCGTTTACGAGGCTGTACAGAAAAATAAACCTCTCTTTGAAAGAGTGGTTACGGTTACCGGAAAGGAACTTGAAAAACCGTCAAACTTTTTGGTGAGAACAGGAACTTCCACTTCTGAACTTATAGAAGCGGCAGGAGGTTTGCCTGAAAATACAGGCAAGGTAATCAGCGGCGGCCCGATGATGGGGCGTGCAGTTGCTTCGCTTGACATACCTGTTACCAAAGGAACTTCCGGCATTTTACTGATTGGAAAAGAAAAATCAAAAAGAAACGAATATCTTGCCTGCATACGCTGTTCGCGCTGTGTTTCGGTTTGCCCCATGGGGCTTGAACCTTATCTGCTTATGACACTTGCCGAAAAACATATTTTTGACAGGGCAGAGGATAATAAAATAATGGATTGTATTGAATGCGGCTCGTGCAGTTATACCTGTCCTTCAAACAGACCGTTGCTGGATTATATCAGGTTTGGAAAAAACAAGACAGGCCAGATAATTCGTTCAAGAAAAAAATAAAAAACGTTTAAGCAACATATTAAAAATCAACTTTAAACGCGAAACTTTTAAACTGAAAATGAGTAATTTACTAACGGTTTCACCATCACCGCACGTTTATACCGATGATTCTGTAAAAAAAATCATGTACCGTGTGGTTTATGCCTTAATTCCGGCACTTTTATGGTCTGTGTTTGTTTTCGGAC
>CAZXTX010000056.1:4258-12369 GCA_964643695.1 uncultured Mariniphaga sp.
GGAGCCAATATTTTTAATCCGGCACTTGTGGGGAGGGTTTTTATGCTGATCTCTTTTCCGGTGGAGATGACATCATGGCCGGTTCCTTTAGGAAGTGATGTGGACATTGTTACTGCGGCAACACCTTTGGAAATTATAAAAGAAGGTTTAACCAATGGTATTTCAGTTTCTCAGATTCAGGAGAAACTTCCTTCGGCTGTTGAAATGCTGTTTGGAAACATGGGCGGTTCGCTGGGTGAAATTTCGGCACTACTGCTGCTGCTTGGCGGATTATATATGCTGTTTAAAAAGGTAATCACATGGCATATACCTGTTTCGGTAATAGCAACTGTCGGAATAATAACAACCGTTTTCTGGCTTATTGACCCGCAGACTTATATAAGTCCCGTTTATCATATTTTAACCGGGGGTTTAATGCTGGGTGCAATTTTTATGGCTACCGACATGGTTACTTCACCAATGACTCCGAAAGGACAGATTATTTTTGGAGTTGGAATAGGGCTGATTACCGTCAGCATCAGAATGTTTGGTTCATATCCCGAAGGGATTTCCTTTGCAATTCTGATAATGAATGCATTTACGCCGCTGATAAATACTTATGTGAAACCAAAACGATTTGGAGGGAAGCAGATATGAATAAACGAGAATCCACATTTATAAATATGGTTTTAACTCTGCTTGTTGTTACTCTGGTGTCGGCAGCAGCACTGGGTTTTGTTTATGAACTGACAAAAGATGCAATTGCTGAGGCTAAAGAAAAAGCCCAGACTGAAGCTATTGCAAAAGTGCTTCCCGGATTTGATCAGCTTGGAGAATCTTTAATGCTTCCCGTTGGTGTGTCGGGTGACAGTCTCGAAATTTTTCCGGCATATACAAATGGCAATCTGGTTGGGATTGCAATAAAAACATTTAGTAACAATGGTTTTAGCGGATTTATTTCTGTAATGGCAGGAATTGATTCTCAGGGAAATCTGTCAGGTTATGAAGTTCTTGAACATGCAGAAACTCCGGGGCTTGGTTCAAAAATGAATGTCTGGTTCAGGAATGAGGATAAACCCGGACAGAATGTTATCGGAAAAAATCCGCAGACCAATAAGTTTCAGGTTACAAAGGACGGTGGTGATTTTGATGCAATTACGGCTTCAACAATTACTTCGCGTGCTTTTCTTGAAGCATTGTTAAAAGCTTTTGAAGTTTATGACATTTCAAATCAAAATTAGTAACCTCAAAAAATTAAATGTATGAGTGCCTGGAAAAATTTTTCTAAAGGAATAATAAAAGAAAATCCTGTTTTTGTGCTGTTGCTTGGAATGTGCCCCACTCTCGGAGTAACTTCATCAGCAATTAACGGGCTGGGTATGGGGCTTGCCACTGCTTTTGTACTGACAATGTCAAATATAGCGGTTTCCCTTATAAAAGACCAGATACCCGATAAAGTACGCATACCCAGTTTTGTTGTGGTTATTGCAGCTTTTGTTACGGTGGTTCAGCTTGTTATGGAGGCTTATCTGCCCGATTTGTATAAAAGCTTAGGGCTGTTTATTCCGCTTATAGTTGTTAATTGCATAGTGCTTGGCAGGGCAGAGGCTTTTGCATCAAAAAATAAAATTGGTGATTCTGCATTAGATGGTCTTGGCATCGGGCTTGGATTTACATTTGCACTTGTTTTGCTTGGCGGAATAAGGGAAATTTTGGGCAGCGGCAAATTGTTCGATATAACACTTTACTCTGAAAATTATGTTACTCTGCTCTTTGTGCTGGCTCCGGGGGCATTTATCGTTCTCGGATATCTCATTGCAATAATTAACCGTTTGAAAAAAAATTAGGAGATTAAACCATGAATTATTTTGTAATTATAATCGGCGCAATACTCGTTAACAATATTGTTTTAATGCAGTTTCTTGGAATATGCCCGTTTTTAGGCGTTTCCAAAAGAATTTCCACCGCGGTGGGAATGGCCGGAGCAGTTGCATTTGTAATGGTTTTGGCCACTATTGTTACCTATCTCGTACAGGTTTATGTGCTTGATGCGCTGGGGCTTGCTTACCTTCAAACCATTGCCTTTATTCTTATAATTGCCGCACTTGTGCAGCTTGTGGAAATAATTTTGAAAAAGGTGAGTCCTGCACTTTATCAGGCACTGGGAATTTTTCTGCCGCTTATTACAACTAATTGTGCAATTTTGGGTGTTGCAATACTCACTATTCAAAAAGAATTTAATCTGGTTGGCGGTGCAATATTTGCCGTTTCAAACGCTATTGGTTTCGGGTTGGCATTGCTGTTGTTTGCCGGCATCCGTGAGCATCTGGAATTGCAAAATATACCCAAAGGACTGAAGGGTACGCCAATCTCACTTATCACTGCGGGAATTCTTGCAATGGCTTTTATGGGATTCTCAGGATTGGTATAATTCAGACTCTGGTTTTGATTTCATTGAAGGTAATAACCTTGCTGCCGTTTGCTTTTCTTCATTAAAATTATCAATTTTATATTTTGATTTAAAGCTGTCAGAATGAAGAAGATAGTATTTACAGGATTAGTATTGTTGTTTACCGTTTCGGCTGCCGTGGCCCAGATTTTTGGTGCTGATTATGACCTCCGTAGAGCAGGGGAGTGGTTTGATTACATCAAAAAACATTCGGGAACCATGTCTGAAATTATGACTCACGAAATTATTGACGGTTCACCATACCTGAATGACGAGTTTATTGACGGTACGGTTTTTACCACCTTCAAAACAAAATTTACCGACATTCCGTTACGATACAATATTTACAGCGATCAGATTGAGTTTGAGTCTGATAAAGGAGTTCTGGTACTTGCCTCTCCTGAAACTGTTGAGGTTATTGAATTTAATGAAAAACAGTTTGAATATGTGCCATATTCAATTGCAAACAGGATAAAACGCGGCTTTTTTATTGTTGAGGAGAGGGGTAATGCGACTCTTTATATAAAACCGAGAGTTACTTTTCAGGAGGCGAAAAAACCGGCGGCCTATCAGGATGCAGTTCCGGCACAATTTATAAAGAGGCCGGATGAGTTTTATATCAGGGCAGGGGAAAATCCGGCAATGCTCATTTCAACCAAAAAAGACTTGGAGAACGTCTTTCCGGATTATCAAAAGGAGGTTTCAGAGTTTATGAAAAAGAATAAGACAAAACCCAAAGACCTTGAATCGTTAAAAGAACTGGTGAATTATTACAATTCGTTATAAAATTATTGCTTGTTTTGCCGGTAATTTAAAATCCTTTTTTTAGAAATTGATGCAAATATCGTTTGTTTTGGTTGAACCGGCAGTTCCGGAAAATGTGGGAGCAGCAGCCCGTGCATTAAAAACAATGGGGTTTTCGCGGTTGTTGCTAATAAATCCGTGTGAATATTTAAGCGGCCCGCCAAAATGGCTGGCACACGGTTCGGTTGAAATTCTTGAAAATGCATCGGTCTTTTCATCATTGGCTGAAGCTGTTGCAGGTTTCGACTTTATTATTGGTTCATCGGCAAAAAAACGAAATGTTAAATATGACTCGCTGCCCCTTCCCGAACTTCGGAATTTTCTGAAATTAAAGGGCGGCACAATTACAAATGCGGCAGTGGTTTTAGGGCGTGAAGAGTCAGGTCTGACAAACGATGAACTGAAATTATGTGATTTGGTAACTTCCATTCCCATGAAAGAACTTTATCCGTCGGTTAATCTGGCACAGGCCGTTATGCTTTATGCCTGGGAATTGTCTGTTTTTAATAATGATGAAATTCCTGATTCCGGAACTGTTAATGAAGATAATTTTCGTGCACTTGTCAATAAGGTGAACAGTGTTATGCTTCAGGCAGGATTTAAAGAAGATTCGGCCATATTTTCAAGGTTTATTGAACGTATCTCCTTTTTGCAGGAAGATGATATTAATTTGCTGCATTCATTCTGTAATAAACTGCTTGAAAAGAAATAACACTACTTTATTGTAACAATCATATTTTCCTGTCGTCATTATACCAGAACCGAAAAGATTGGAAAAACAAATATTAAATATTCACCAGGAGATCATTGAACTGTGCAGAGAAGGTAACCAAAAAGCACAATTTCAGCTTTATCGTTTGTATTATAAAGCAATGTACAATGTGTGTCTGAGAATGATTAATAATGAAACCGAAGCTGAAGATATTATGCAGGAAGCATTTTTAAAGGCTTTCCGAAAAATTGACACATATAAGGGAGAGGTAAGCTTTGGGGCATGGCTGAAAAAAATTGTAATAAACTGTTCTTTGGATTTTTTGAAAAAGAAGCGGATTGATTTTGAGAAGATTACTGAAAGTACTGTGATATTGGCGGATGAGAGTGATAATTCCGATAAAGTTGATGTGGAAAAAATTAAAAAAGCTATCAGAAGTTTGCCTGACGGATATCGTATTATTCTTAGTCTTTACCTGTTTGAAGGATATGACCACAAAGAAATAAGTCAAATTCTTGGAATTAGCAATACAGCTTCCCGCACTCAGTATTCAAGAGCCAAAAACAAATTACGTAAGTTGTTAAAAGAGGAAAAGGATTTGTTATATATCTGAAACAGAAAAGAATGGAAACAAAAGATTATACAGAGGAATTGATTTTGAAAAATCAGGAGAAACTGAATGACAATGAACCTCCTGCAGGCCATTTTGAAAGGTTTGAAGCAAAGTTGAAAAAAGCTGAACAAAAAAGAAAGTTCACGTCAGTGAATATGCTTTGGAAAACAGCTGTTGCTGCGGCGTTAATTTTTCTAATAATAAATCAGGCTGTTGTATGGTTTTCGGCTGAAAAATCAATTAAGATTAAAAATGAAAGATTGGAAGGAACACTTTTGTCTTCGATCTTGCCTGAGTATGAGGAGGTTGAATTTTATTTTACTACAGAAATAAATGCCGGAATAGTCAGGTGGGAAAAAATGGTTTCTCAAGGCGTTATAAAGAATGATGAATACCAGATGATTAAAAGTGAACTGGATGAATTTCAGCAAGTTTTTGAAAAACTGCAAGGCGATTTGGAATTTAGTCCTGGTGATGAAAGAGTAATAAATGCCGTACTTGAATTTTACAGAACAAAATTAAGTCTAATTAATATGATTGTTGAAAAACTTGAAGAAGTAAAACAAAAAACAGAAATAAGTTATGAAAACGAAATTTAAATTATTTACCGGCATATTGTCAGTGCTGATTTTTACCACGGTTTTGCATGCACATGGAATTGAAAAAACAAAAGAATACCGTAAATCGTGGCCTGTAAAAAGTGTGGAAACACTTTCGGTTAACAATAAATTTGGTGAGGTAAAAGTTACCGATAAGGGAGGAAGTGAGGTGACAATCCATGTGGTTATTACTGTTGAGGGGAAGTCGGAAAAAAATGCCGAAGAGTTGTTAAAGCAAATTAACGTGGAGTTTGAGAAAACAGGGAATAGTATTTTTGCAGAGACAAATTTCATTAAAAATTTTAAAAGCCGCTACAAGTTCAGCATTGATTATGATGTGAATATTCCGCCTGATAAAAACCTTAATATTATAAATAAGTATGGAAGTACTTTTGTGAATGTTTTGAACGGCAGTGGCAAATTTGATATTTCTTACGGAAATTTTACGGCAAATGAACTGATTGCACCAGACAATGGCTCAATGACTCTGAATCTGGCGTATGGTAAAGCTGATGTGGAAACAACATCTGAAATAACCGTCAAAATGAGTTATTCCAAAGCCACTTTCGGTGATGTTGAGCATATTGATTTAAATTCCAGATATTCAGTTGTAAATCTGGAAAATGCAGAAACTCTTATTGCCGATTCGCGTTATGATACTTTTAATTTCGGGAGTGTTGATGTTTTTTCGGCTGATACTAAATATACCCAGATCAGGGTAAATGAAATTTTAAAAGAGCTGAAAGTTAATGCAGGTTATGGAGCCGTAAAAATTGGAAAAGTTGACAGTAAATTTGAGTCGGTATCTGTTTCAAACAGTTACGGTCAAATTTCAATCGGATTGGGAGATGCTGTCTATTCGCTTGATGCAAGTTGCACTTACTGTGGCATTTCCTATCCCGAGAGCAGATTTTCAGGTAACAGGTTGAAAGAAAGTCAAATAGAAAAAGTAAAGGGCAAAATTGGTGAAGGCAACGGTGGTTCTGTGTTTATTGAAAGCAGATATGGGCATATAAAACTGGAATAAGATGTTTTTTATAGTTAAGTATCCTTTTTATATTGAAGCTATCTTTAACAATTGAACAAAATGTTGCCTAACATAGTAAAACCGGTAATATACTCTCGGTAAAAGGCTATTTTTGCATAGTTGAAAACAATTAAACAGCTTTAAAAACAGAAAACCAATTTTCATTAACCGCAGCATTCCGGTTGTAATTGTAATGGTATTTTTTGTTTTAAAGTTGAAACAGATTAAAAAACAAAAAGCCATGAAGCACTTAAATTTAATTTTTGCAGTTCTGTTTTCCCTGTATGTAATTTCGTGTAAAAAAGATGCCCCGGATTTGATAAAACCCTCACAAACTTTGATTGAACTGGAAGGTGAGGGAGGAGTAACCGAAATTTCTTTTAATAACGGTAACTGGCGGATAGCCGGTGTTGTTAATATGAACGGTGATGTGAATATTTCCGGCGATACTTATACGGTTGATTCTGTTCTCATAAAGCATAATTATCAGCTGAAACTGGATGGTCTGGGACGTGCAGAGTCTTCGTGGGTTCACAAAGGTTTCAGCATTTTAAGGAATACACCCGCAACGCTTGAAATTTTTGTAAAGGAAAACCGTACCGGCGAAGAGTTTGGCTTTTTCATTTATCTGGAATCAGAAAATCATTCTCAAAAAATTATTGTAAAGCAGAAACCTTCACAGGGATACAGTGTAAAGGAGATAAAATATTCAATTTCTAAAGAAGATGGAGATTCGTTTTTCATGAAACATTCAATGACAATTTCTTACAATTATTCTTCTCCGCAATCAATTACATTCTTGCCGTTTTCCGGTCTTGAACCGGGAAAAGTGTCATTTTTTGAAAGTGACGATATTGATGCATTTATATGGACCGACAATAATCCGGAGATTATGGTGAAAACTCCGGTGGAAATAGATGGTGATAAGGTGATTATAGGTTTTGATACTGCCCTTTATTCCGGAAAACAGACAGTCAGGGATAATGATTATAAATTTGATACTGAAACAACTTTGGAAATACCTGAAGGATATTCTAAATATTCAGTTGAAATTGAAATGAGAAAACGCATAGTTTCTTATACACTGGATTTAACAAACAACCGTACAGGTGAGGAGAAAACAGTTCACGGTAAATGGATTGAAACTGCTCCGTCAGGAAATTTTGAAATTAACCGTGTTGAATAAAACCGGACTTACCTGCAATTTTGCCAGGTATTTTAGGAAATGAAAAGAACTCATTTCTGCATACGATTTAGCTCTTTTTCGATTTTGCAGATTGAAATTTATTATTGTAAATTTGTTTAAACTCTGTTATTATGGATATTCAAACAAGAAAATTAAATATTATTACATATATCAGTCAGTTGAAAGATGAGAATATCGTTGAAATGATTGAAAAATATATTCTTGAAAAGTTTACTAAAAATTTTAAAGAAGAGTTACAGCCTTTCACTGTTGAAGAGTTTATCAAACGTGTTGAACATTCGGAACAGGACATAAAAAACGGACACAATATATCTCAGGAGGAATTAGAAAAGCTTTCAGAAGATTGGTAAAATGAAAATAATCTGGTCAAATTTTGCCATTCAGAGTTTAAAGCATATTTATGATTATTATGCTGAAAATACAAATAAAAAAGTTGCAACAAAAATTAAAAATCAAATTTTAAATAGAACCAAACAGTTAAAAAAACATCCTGAATCAGGTCAGATTGAAATATATTTAAAAAAGCTTGGACTTAAACATAGATATCTTGTTTGTGGTAATTATAAAATAATTTACAGAGTTAAAGATGATGAAATAATCATTAATGACGTATTTGACACAAGACAGCATCCTGACAAGATGATTCAGAAGAACAGGTAAATAAATATTTTTTTATCTTTATCTGCTGAATATTTTATTAAACAACAACTATTATGAGTAC
>CAZXTX010000057.1:0-12213 GCA_964643695.1 uncultured Mariniphaga sp.
ATACCATATTCATACTCAAGCTGATGGTTAAATTTACGGGCAACAGCTTTTACAGCCTTCATTGCCTGCTCTGTTATTTCCGGCCCGATTCCGTCGCCGGGAAGTACTGCAATTTTTAATTTCATTATTATAACTGATTTTTAATTTAAAGGTATTTATGATTTTCAAACAAAAGATTAACGGGTAAAACTAATTACATCAGATTAACCTTTTTCCCGGAATCTCCGGTTTTAAACTCATTTTCAATAATATTGAGCATACGAATGGTTGCCTTTATTGCAGCTGCATTCTGATCCGGGTCAAGGCCCTTGGTTTTAAACTCACGACTGTTTTTCCATGTAATTACTGTTTCAACCAATGCACTTGTTTTACCTCCCGGCGGAATTGTAACAACATAATCTACAAGTTTGGGCAGACTTTTACCAAGCCGTTGGTATATTTTCCCCAATGCTTTTACAAATGCGTCATACTGGCCGTCGCCATCGCTTATTTCCTCGTAAATTTCACCTTTTATTTCAATGCTTACATTTGCAACCGGACGAAGGCCCATGGTATGGTTTACCGAATAATTCACTACCCTGATATTTTGCTCAACCTGTTCATTTTTCAGAACGTCGGAAACTATGTATGGCAAATCCTCCAATGTAACCGTTTCCTTTTTATCACCAAGTTCAATAATACGGTTAGTTACTTTTGCAAGTGATTTCGGGTCAAGCTCAATCCCAAGATCATCAAGATTTTTTTTGATATTTGCCTTTCCGGAAGTTTTACCTAATGCATATTGTCTGATTCTCCCAAAACGTTCGGGCAGTAAATCATTGAAATAAAGATTGTTTTTATTGTCGCCGTCGGCATGAATACCACTGCACTGAGTAAAAACAAACTCACCTATAAGCGGCTTGTTGGCAGGTATTCGCACTCCTGAAAACAGTTCCACCAATTTTGAAATTTTATTCAGCTGGCTCTCATTAACATTAATTTCCATTTTCAGGTGATCTCTGATTGTGGCAATTACACTTGAAAGCGGTGCATTTCCTGCACGTTCGCCGAGTCCGTTAACGGTAGTGTGAACACATCTGATTCCTGCTTTTATTGCATGAAACACATTTGCATTAGCCAAATCATAATCATTGTGAGCATGAAAATCAAAATTCAGTTCAGGATATGTTTCCACCATTTCCCTGCAAAAATCATAAGTTTCATCCGGGTCAAGAATCCCAAGGGTGTCGGGCAGCATAATACGGCACACTTTTTCATTTCTAAGATTTTGTATCATAAAGTGCACATAATCCTTCGAATTGCGCATTCCGTTCGACCAGTCTTCGAGATAAATGTTCACTTTAATGCCCATTTTTTCTGCATTTGCAATTACCTTTCTGATATCTGCAATATGCTGTTCGGGTGATTTCCTGAGCTGTTCGGTAACATGCTTCAGCGACCCCTTGCATAGAAGGTTTACCACTTTCCCGCCTGCATCGGCAATCCATTGCAGCGAAGTTTTGTCATCAACAAAACCAAGTATCTCCACACGTTCCAGATAACCTTTTTCAGCAGCCCATTTCAAAACACTTCGTGAACCTTTAAACTCGCCGTCCGATACTCTTGCGGAAGCAATCTCAATCCTGTCCACCCGGACATCTTCAAGAAGCACCCTTGCTATACTCAGTTTTTCCCTTTCACTGAAAGATACTCCTGAAGTCTGCTCCCCGTCACGAAGAGTGGTGTCCATAATGGTAACACGCATATTTTTTACATCAGCTGTTTTACCTGTCATTTTTCTTTTGTTTCACAAGATTTATCTGTTTCTCTCAAATTCAGCAATTTCATCTTTCATATCAACCAGATAATCAATATCATCGAGTCCGTTCTGCAAGCAATGTTTTTTATATGCGTTAATCTCAAATTCTGCTGATTCTCCTGTTCTCAGAATAGTAAAGGTTTGTTTTTCAAGGTCTGTTTCAAATTCAGCATTATTGTCCCTCTCAATTTCATCAAATATTTTTTGTAAAAACTCAGATGACACAACAACCGGCAGCAATCCGTTATTCAGTGCATTATTTTTAAAAATATCTGCAAAAAAGCTTGAAACCACCACTCTGAATCCGTAATCGTAAATTGCCCATGCTGCATGTTCGCGGCTTGAACCACTGCCGAAATTTTTTCCACCGACAAGTATTTTTCCTGAATATTCAGGTTTATTGAGTGCGAAATCTGCTTTCAGACTGCCATCCCTGTTATACCTCCAGTCACGGAACAAATTGTCACCAAAACCTTTGCGTTCCACTGCCTTAAGAAACCTGGCAGGAATAATCTGGTCTGTATCCACATTTTCAACCGGAAGAGGTACCGCCGGTGATTTTATAATTGAAAATTTATCGTATGCCATTTGATATACTGTTTTATAATGATTTATAACATTTCTCTGGGGTCGGTTATTACACCGGCAATTGCTGCTGCTGCTGCAGTGAGCGGACTTGCAAGCATTGTGCGTGAACCCGGTCCCTGCCGGCCTTCAAAATTACGGTTGGATGTTGAAACCGCATATTTCCCTTCGGGAATTTTATCTTCATTCATTGCCAGACAGGCTGAACATCCGGGCTGCCTCAGTTCAAAACCGGCATCTTCAAGAATTTTATCAAGTCCTTCGGCACGTATCTGGTTTTCAACCTGCATTGAGCCCGGAACAATCCATGCAGTAACATTTTTCGCCTTTTTGCGGCCTTTCACAAAACTCGCAAATGTTCTGAAATCTTCAATACGTCCGTTGGTACAGCTCCCTAAAAATACATAATCCACTTTTTTGCCAATCATTTTTTCACCTTCGGAATAGCCCATATACTTTAACGATTTCAGAAAAGTATTTTTATCACTTTCAGACATTCCGTTGGTTGTGGGAATACTTTGCGTAATGCCAACCCCCATTCCGGGATTAGTTCCGTATGTAATCATGGGCTCAATATCATCGGCACTGAACGTATATTCGGTATCAAACACCGCACCTTCATCACTTTTCAATTCTCTCCAGTGTGCAACCGCCTTATCCCACTCTTCGCCTTTCGGAGCAAACTTTCTTCCCTTCACATAATTAATGGTGGTTTCATCGGGTGCAATCATTCCGCCTCTGGCTCCGCTTTCGATACTGAGGTTACAAAGTGTCATCCGGCCTTCCATTGACAGCCCCCTGATGGTTGAGCCGGCATATTCAATAAAATGGCCGGTTCCGCCACTGGTTGAAATCTGCGAAATAATATAAAGTGCAATATCCTTGGCAGTTACGCCTTTTTTCAGTTCACCGTTAATGGTAATCCTCATTTTTTTAGGTTTGGGCTGCATAATAGACTGGCTTGCCAGTACCATTTCAACCTCACTGGTTCCTATTCCGAATGCAATTGCACCAAAAGCTCCGTGAGTTGAAGTATGACTGTCGCCGCATACTATTGTCATTCCGGGTTTTGTTATTCCCAGCTCCGGCCCTATGATATGAACAATTCCATGACCTTCAGTCTGAAGTTCATGATATTTGATTCCATATTCGGTGGTGTTTCTTTTCAGCATTTCAACCTGATGCCTTGAAAGTTCATCCTTAATGGAAAGATGCTGTGCCTCGGTTGGCACATTATGGTCGGCAGTAGCTGTTGTTTTATCGGGCCTGAAAACATCGAGGCCGCGTTTTTTCAAACCTAAAAAAGCCACCGGACTGGTAACCTCATGAATTAAATGATGATCGATGTACAAAACATTGGGGCCACCTTCAACTTCTTTCACCACGTGGGCATCCCATATTTTGTCAAACAATGTTTTTGCTTTCATACATTAAATTATATCTGTTATTATTAAATTTTCAATGTCTTTAATTAGCAGCAGGTAATTTATTCACGGCATCTAAATAAGCCTCAACCGATGCGGTAACAATATCGGTATGTGCACCAAAACCATGATAAATTCCATTGTTATACTCAATTTGCATGTGTACTTTTCCAATATCGTCACTACCCTGCGTAATTGCCTGAACCAAAAACTCCTCAATAGTAACCTGCCTGTGGATAATTTGTTTAACTGCCTTGATTGCCGCATCAACCGGACCGTTTCCAGATGCGTTCGCTTCAAATTTTTCACCCGAAATATCAAGCCTCACAATAGCCATCGGAGTTAAACTCTTTCCTGTAAGTACCTGTAAAAAGTCAAGTTTTATACGGCGTTCGTGGCGAGTTGCATCACCTGCCAGAAGAGCAATATCGTCATCTCTTATATCTTTTTTCTTATCTGCCAGTTTCAGAAACTGCTCGTAAACCTTTTCCAGTTTATCCTTTGAGAGTTGAAAACCGAGCAACTCCAGTCTGTGTTTCAATGCTGCGCGTCCACTGCGTGCGGTAAGCAATATTGACGATTCATTTATACCGACATCAACCGGGTCAATAATTTCATAGTTTTCGCGGTGTTTCAGCACGCCGTCCTGATGAATTCCCGAAGAGTGTGCAAATGCATTTCTTCCGACTATAGCCTTGTTGGGCTGCACAGGCATATTCATCAGTCTTGAAACCAAACGGCTTGTATTATATATATTCTGAGTATTAATTCCTGTTTCAATTCCCAAAACGGCATAACGGCTTTTCAAAATCATTACCACCTCTTCGAGCGAAGTGTTTCCAGCACGTTCTCCAATTCCGTTAATGGTTACCTCAGCCTGGCGTGCACCGTTCATAATTCCTGCAATTGTATTTGCAGTGGCCATTCCAAGGTCGTTATGACAATGTGTGGCAATTACCGCCTTATGTATTCCCTTTACATTTTCAACCAGATATTTTATTTTCTCGCCAAACTCATAAGGCAGGGTATAACCGGTTGTATCGGGAATATTTACCACGGTGGCACCAGCTTTTATGACTGCTTCAATAACTCTGGCAAGATACTCATTATCGGTTCTGCCGGCATCTTCAGCATAAAACTCCACATCTTCAACATATTTTTTGGCATATTTTACAGCAGCAACTGCCCTTTCAAGAATTTCCTCAGGGTTTGAATTTAGTTTGTATTTGATATGAAACGGAGAAGTGCCGATACCTGTATGAATACGTCCTTTTTTGGCATATTTTAGAGCTTCGGCGGCAACATCAATATCTTTCTCCACTGCGCGTGTAAGAGCGCAAATAGTTGGCCATGTAACCACTTTTGAGATTTCAACAACCGAATCAAAATCACCGGGACTGGAAATAGGGAATCCTGCTTCAATAACATCAACTCCCAAATCCTGCAATGCTTTGGCCACCTCTATTTTTTCCACTGTATTCAGCTGGCAGCCGGGAACCTGTTCCCCGTCTCGCAGGGTTGTGTCGAAAATGTAAAGTCTGTCGCTCATCTTTTTATAATTTTATATTATCTAATACAACTTATTAAAAAAGCCATTCCCTGTTTATGAGAATGGCTTCTTTGGTTTTACCTGTACCTTTAATAACATACCATTCTCATTTCTTCCGGATTAGAAGAATAATACCGCTAATGAGGTTGAGAACAGATATGTTATTTATATTTTTCATTCTTTTTCTTACGATTTGCTGCAAATATTAAAATATTTTTTTAAAATGAAAACAAAAAATCAAATTTTATTAACAAAAATTAATAAACAGATGATTTTGTCTGATTCTGCAAAAAAACGTTTATTAAATTTTTCACTTCTCTTCTTCCGGCATCATTTCTGTTTCTTCCACCGGCAAACTTACCACAAAAGGAAAAACATCGTGCCTCGAAAGCGGCCTCATATGAATTTTCCACTCAAACCCGGCAAGTGTTTTCTCTTCTTCAGTAAGTTCAAACAGAGGTTTCAAAATTCCTTCGGGTGACTGCAAAAATGCAATTCTGAATATTTTCCCCTCTTTAAAACGGATTAATATTCGGCTGCTTTCAACCCGGTTGAGCCCTATGATATCCTCATCCTGCCTGGCATAATATAAAGTCTGGCCGCTGCCGTTAACATAAATGTTATCCAGTTCATTATTCACCACATATCCGGTCATAAGCCTCCCTTTAATCTGGTCAAACCGCCCGGAATCGAGTTTTGATATTATAAATGCATTATTCTTCAAATGCAATTCATCGGGGGCATCGGTGTTTTGTTTCATTTCAATCTCTTCGGCCACAAGCTGATGTTGTTCAGACCATATAACGGGATTCTTGAATAACTGCACTACAGAATCTTTGGTGTAGTAAACAAGTGAATCGCATAATCCCTGTAAATCATTCCTAAAAAACCGGGTTCCGTAATAGGTCATAATAATTTTTTCACCTTCAATTGTGTCCGGAACGGTTCTCAAAGTGTCGGCATGCAAAAACAGGGTATCCTTTTCGGAATACATCATAAAGAGTGCTGAATCGGTTACCGAAGCTGTTTCATATTTATCATTAAAAAAGGATAGATTTCCGGTAATAACTATCTTGTTTTCAAAATCCTCAACAACAACATTCCCCACTGCCCTGCCATTTCCGTCAGATTCATTATACTTTATGTAATCTGCCTTCATTTTTTGAGTTTCGCTGTTTACCACAGGACTTTTCAGTAATTCCGCCTCGCCCGTATTGCTGTCGTACCAGCCTTCTTCGGCATAAAGCGTACTGGTGGAGTCGCGAATAGTGGTAGGCCCCACAATAAAAATGCGGCCGGTTTTGGTATTGTAATGAAGGGTGTCACTTTCGAGAGTGTAATTATCGTTGTACCCCCTCACTTCACGGTAAAAGTGAACAATATCGTCATCAACAAAATATTTTCCGATTATACTGGTCAGCACGTTTGTACTGTCAACTATTTTCCCGTTGTCATCATAATAACCGATATTGGCCTGCAAATCATAATCGAGAGTGTCGGTATAAAGAGTGGTACTTTTATTTTCAAGCCTCACATTCTGTGACGCTCTTGCCATTTGGTAATCACCATCGTAAAAAACCTTACGTGCATATAAATTAACAGTATCTCCCTGATTAATACGAACATTTCCAAATGCATCTACCCTGTTTGTTCCGGTGTATGTGTATGCACTGTCGCACCACATCAACACATCCTGATGCCTGATTCGGACATTTCCGATAAGACGCTGGGCATTGGCAGCAATTCTTTCATCAGCTTCAAGAAAATCAGCCTGCTCAATATCTACCCTCCTCTTTTCCTGTGCAGTTAAAATAACGGGAAAAGCAACGAATAGAAACAGTAAAATTACCTGAATACCATTAAACAGGCAGTGAAAAAAATATGTTTTTACATGATGCATTATTATTTCGAATTGCTTTTTTCACTGAATTTTTAACGCCGGCAATTAAATTTTCGTATTACAGAATGATTAAATAAAAAACCGGATTTAAAGCAGTTTATCAATTATCTCCTCAACTGAAATATTTTCAGCTTCGGCCTTGTAGTTTTTAATTATTCTGTGCCTTAAAATAGATGGTGCAACTGCTTTTACGTCCTCAATGTCGGGGGAATACTTACCCGACAGGGCAGCATGTGTTTTTGCCCCAAGAACCAGATACTGAGAAGCTCTCGGGCCTGCCCCCCATTTCAGGTACTGGTCTGCAATATCTGCCGACATTTCATTTTCGGGGCGTGTTTTTGCTGCCAGTTTAACAGCATAATTAAGAACATTGTCGTTAACCGGTATTTTTCGGATAATATCCTGAAAGAAGATAATTTCCTCTCGTGTAATCACTTCATTCAGATCATACTGAAAAGTGGATGTAGTATTTTTTACGATTGTTATTTCATCCTCATATTTCGGATAATCAAGCCAAACCGAAAACATAAACCTGTCCAACTGTGCTTCGGGCAGCGGATATGTCCCTTCCTGCTCAATCGGATTCTGGGTTGCCAGCACAAAAAACGGATTATCGAGTTCAAATCTTTGTCCGGCTGCAGTAACAGAACGTTCCTGCATGGCCTCCAGCAGTGCCGACTGCGTTTTTGGAGGTGTCCGGTTTATCTCGTCGGCAAGAATAATATTTGCAAACAACGGCCCCTGAACAAATTTAAACTGACGCTCCTTGTCCAAAATTTCAGTGCCTATGATATCGGAAGGCATCAAATCAGGGGTAAACTGTATGCGGTTATATTTCAATCCCAGAACTTTTGCAATAGTGGTAACCAGAAGGGTTTTTGCAAGTCCGGGAACACCAATCAGCAAAACATGTCCGCGACTAAAAAGTGAAACCAGAACCTGATTTATAATTTCATCCTGTCCGTATATTGCTTTTGTGATTTCACCGGTTAATTCATTATGTTTCTTTCGCAGGGCATCAAGTGCCTCAACATCATTCTTAAACTTCATTTTTAATATATCGTCCTCTATTTTATCCAGTTGTCAAATTCAAAATTACAGTTGGCATAGGTCATGTCAATTCGTATGTAGGTTTGTGACTGCCTGTCTGAAATCCATTTCTGAAGAGCTTTTTCCCTTTTCTGATCCAGAAACATATCGGCCAGATACTGATAATCTTTTTGCAAGTTTGCTTTATGACTGTCAATTTTATCAACCAGTTTAACAATTGTATAAACCGACTGTCTGCTTTCAGGGTCAACCGTTTCAAAGGGATCGGAAATTTCACCTATTTTTAGTTTTGATATTACCTTGCTGATATTTCCTTCTAATTCCTCAACCGTAAATCTTGATGAAAGTGTATTCGGATTTATGGCCAGTCCGCCGTTGTTTCGGGTATTTTTATCGGATGAAAAAAGTAATGCTGCTCTTGCAAAGCTGATTTCTTCCCGTCTGATTATATTACCAAGGCTGTCAAGCCTCGAAACAGCTTCTTCCTTAGCCTCGATTGAAACCTTTGGTGTCATTAAAATATGACGGGTATTAACTTTATCAACTCTTCTGTCTATCATCTGAATTATATGATATCCAAATTCACTTTTAACCACATTTGATATTTTATCACCTTTCAGGTTAAATGCTGCCGCCGCATATTCCGGGTCGAGCTGTGCCCTTCCGAGATAGCCGATTTCACCACCGTTTCCGGCTGAAGGCCCTTCTGAATAGAGAACTGCCATTGCTGCAAAACTTGACCCGTCTTCAATCTTCTTCTTCAAATCGCGCAAATCGGCTTTCACCCTGTTTTCCTCTTCCAAATCAATTGCAGGCCTGATGGTTATTTGTGCATACTCATACTGAGTGGGCACAACCGGAATATCATCATCGGGCATAGTACGGTAAAACTGTCTTATTTCGGAAGGTGTAACCGTAATATCCTGAACAATTTTATTACGCATCTGGGAACTCATAAGCTGGTCTTTAAGAAAAAGCCTCATTTCGGATCTGATATCGTTAATTGGCTTTTTAAAATAATTTTCAACAGCTCTTTCCGAACCAAAGTATGCAACATAAGTCTGAATCTGGGCATCCATTTGCTGGTTAACCTGACTGTCGGTAACATCAATAAGTGTATCGAGCTCGGCTTCAGCCACCAGCAACTTGTCAATTAAAAAATTCTCCAGAATCTCACATTTCATGTCACCATCGGAAGTAATTCCCTGTGCCTGCTGGTCCATAAACATTTTTTCGATATCAGACTTGAGAATAATATTTCCGCCAACTACCGCCACAATCTGATCCACCACCCTGTCCTGTGCAAATAAATTAACGGCAGTAAAAACAAATGCCGACAGCACAATAAATATTTTCAACAACCTATTCTGTTTCATCTGTTTCCAAATTATGAATTTTAAATTTATTTTTATTTATACCTTCCTGATAAATATTATTTTCCAGGTTTTTAAGAAAAACTACTTTTCTCTGGTTCAAAATTAAACTTTTAATGTTATTCTCAACATATTCAACCGGTGCCTGTTCATTTTTCAGAATATAATCACGTATTGTCATAAGGTAATAGTAACTTGAGTCACTATATTCCACAAATTTATTCCTGCTTAAATATCTTCCGGGGTTCTCCATTTCCACAGGAAAATTCTGCATAACTGCATCCAGTTCAATCCATCTGTCAGTATAAATACCATGACTTTTTGCATATTGCAGGCTGTAGTCCCTTATTTCTCCACTGCCTGTTTCGGATGTGTCGCAGGTAAGATTCTTAAGCATATCAGGATTGGCAAACTCCAAAGGTACTTTTAAGTAAACCGCCTTTACAATAGTTTTTGAAAGCCTGAAATTATCACTATTCTGTGTATAATATTCCATCATCTCATTTTGGGTAACCATGGTATCCATCCGCTGAGCCACCAATTCATTCTTATATCTGAAAATTATCATGGATTTTCTGTACTCTTCAAGCTCACGCGAAACATTTTTAAGTTCTGCCGAAAGATTTTCCTCGGCTTTTTGCAGCACCAGTTCATATCCCACCCATTTCCTGATATAATCGCCTGCCATAACAATACTGTCTTCTCTTTCAAGGTTTCCGGGTATAACCGCATCAACCTCCGAACGTAAAAGTTTTTTACTGCCCACCTCGGCAACAATTATATCATTATTTTCGGTTTTTAATTCGCAACCCCATAAGATTGTTGCCGGAATAAAAAGCCAACAGAGATATTTTTTAATTTTATCAGACATGCGGAATCGAATTCAACACTTTTTTATTAACCTTAATTTTATATTTTTTACGCAACTCCTTCAGCCACTCTTTTTCAAGGTAATTCTGATATTCAGAAATATACATTCCCCTCGCCTCTTCAAAAGATTTAGGTTGAGCAGGAATTAAATCACCTTTCAGACTGACAAGTTCACTTTTAAACTCTCCGGTTAAAGGCCCGTTCCAGACAAAATAATCAATGATACTATTTGTACCCTCTTCCCATGCACCGGACTCAATTTCAATTTTTCCGCCCGAACCTTCTATTAAATCCTGCAACTCACCTGCAGGAATACCGGCCTCAAGATATTTATCAACCTCACTTTTTGTATCAGGGCTGTCACATTTTACAACTACTCCATTAAAACGTTCCTCCCAGCTGAACATATTCCTGTTTTCACTATAAAATTTTTCAAGGCCGGTGCTGTCTTCAACTGCAAATTTCCAAATTTTTTCCTCCATTATTTCAAACAACAGCAATCCGTCAAAATACTCCTGCATCAAAAATCTGAAATCAGGGTATTTATCTTCAAGGTGTCTGTCCTCATATTCAATCAGTTCATAATTTATCCAGTCGTCAAAAAATAAGAAATAATTTCCTGCCGTAACATTTTTTTCTTCCAGATATTTATTAAAACTACTCAGATAAAAATCATTTCCTGCAAAAGAGAAAAGAACCGGATTTTCCATACCTTCGTTATTTATCTCAAACGTATTTATTTTATCAACATTGTATTTGTTTATGCTGAAATTGTATTCGGCTTTCAGCTTTTCCACAAATGCCTTTTCAGAGCTGTTTCTTCTCAACGGATCCTGTTTTATGCGTGTTTCAATCTGATGCCTGACATTTTCAAATTCCGCAACTTTCCTCTCTCCGGTTTTCTTTATTATATGATATCCAAAAGCTGTTTCAACCGGTTCCGAAATGTCGCCGATATGTTTGAGTGCAAATGCGGGAACTGCAAATTCTGGTATCATCTGGCCGGATGTAAACCACGGCATTTCTCCGCCTTTAACAGCCGAAGGCTTGTCATCCGAATATTTCCGGGCAAGTTCGGCAAAATCGGCACCACTGAGCAGTGCCCGGTACAAAGAGTCAATTTTATTTTTTAAACCGGTTTTATTAAAATCAGCCGCTTCCTGAGGAAACATCTTCATTATATGCGAAACCTGAATTTCGCCCTGATTTTCGCGAATATCATGCACTTTTAGCAAATGATACCCGAATGAAGAGCGCACCGGCTCGGAAATTTTTCCGACAGGTGTTGTAAATGCTGCATTTTCAAAAGGTGCCACCATCTGAAAAGCAGTAAAGTACCCCAAATTACCGTGATTGTTTTTTGCAGAAGGGTCTTCGCTGTATTTATTCGCGGCTTCATTAAAATCAAGGCCGTTCATTATTTCATCACGAACTCTGTTTGCTTTATCCAAAACTTCCTGTTCCTGCTCAGGCGAGGCATTGCCCGGCAAACCAAAAAGAATATGACTGGCGTTAACTTCGGTTTTCATCCTCGTATAGAGGTCATAAACCAGCTTTTCGTCATAGCTTATATCGGTAAGATAAGGTTCCGCAAGTTCCTTCCGGTAACCTGCAAGTTCCTGAATGAAAGTTTCTGCCGTATCCATTTTAAGATTTACTGCCTC
>CAZXTX010000058.1:0-7822 GCA_964643695.1 uncultured Mariniphaga sp.
ATTAACAAACCTGCGACATGAATCATTGGCATTTGTCGGTGTTTCGGCCCGCCAATCTGGCAGTGAGGAGATATTCTTGACAAAAGGAAGAGCTTAGAAATGAAGCTCTTAAGCGAAGCTATGCCGATATAATAATGATTTTTCATGTGAACTTGTAATGTGTAGAAAATGTATTCCATATTGGAGAGGTGATTTTATGCATCGTAAGAATAAGTTGGCATTTTTTAATGCTTATCAGATTATCCTTGACATCTTGTTCTTGGTTATAGCTTATGTGCTTTCATATTTTACGGCTGGATTTATGACTAAACTCTATCCTATTAGTTATTATACATGGTTGCTTATGATATTTATCCCTATGTGGACTTTATCTATGTATGTATATCGGATGTATAATGAGACTACATTTATGTATTCTGACCGAATTATTAAAGCTGTAGTCAAATCATCGTTTTTTTCAGCTATACTCATTGCTGCATTAATGTATGCAATTAAAGAAGACATGCTAAGCAGATTGTTCTTTGGTGTTTTTGTGGTTAATTCAATAGCTCTATCAATATTACAACGATTTGTTTACGCCTACGGTAAAAAAAAGATGCGTGGATCCAGTGGTAACAATGTTTTAGTTATTGGAAGTGCAGATTTATACAATCGTTTTGAATACTATGTCAAGAAGACTTATATTAATATGAATATTATTGGATTTATAAAAATGAATGAGGAAGTTGCTATTAATGATAAGGCTAATTTGGTTCACGATGAGGAACTGAATGTTTTTTTGAAGCAGAATGTTGTTGATGAAGTTATCTTTGCACTACCACGAAATAATACCTGTAAGCTGGACAAGTATGTACATTATTTTGAAGAAATAGGAATTACCATGCGCATGCTTTTGGATCCTTTTGATATGAAAGTCGCAAAAACACACGTCAGTGCTGTTGGAACTATCCCGATGATAACTTTTCATTCAGTTTCTTTAAATGAGCCTCAAATGCTATTAAAGAGGTTAATTGATATCATTGGTGCACTAACAGGGCTTTTCTTTTCTGTTATTATAGGGATTTTTGTAGTAATTGCTATAAAAATAGAATCAAAGGGGCCGGTGTTTTTTAAACAAAAGCGCGTTGGGTTAAGAGGCCGGGTGTTTTATTGTTATAAGTTCCGTTCAATGTATGTTGATGCAGAAAGTATGAAAAAAGATCTTGAAAAAATGAACCAAGTCAAAGGCGGCTTAATGTTTAAAATTAAAGATGATCCTAGGGTTACTAAGGTTGGAAAGTTTTTAAGAAAGACTAGTTTGGATGAGCTTCCTCAGTTTTACAATGTTTTAAGGGGAGATATGAGTCTCGTTGGAACTCGTCCGCCTACATTGGACGAAGTTAAAAAATATGAAAATAATCATAAAAGGAGGATAAGTATAAAACCCGGTATAACAGGTATGTGGCAGATAAATGGAAGAAGTGCTATTTATGATTTTGACGAAGTAGTAAAGCTTGATATAGAATATATTGATAAATGGTCAATTTGGCTTGACATGAAAATAATCTTGAAAACTATATTAGTTGTATTCAATAGAAAAGGTGCATTCTAATAAGACGGGACAGTACTGAATAGAAGACAAACGAAATGATAGGAAATTAACAACATGATAACTAAAAGTTATATAGATATTCATTCACATTTATTGCCTGTACAAGATGGGCCTTCAACCATGGAAGAGGCAATTTCGGCTTTAAACATTGCGTCCAGTAGCGGTATTGAAAAAATCATTATAACACCTCATTTTTTCTCTGCAAATGATACATATAAGCAGAGAGAAATTGACGAAATTTTTAATAAATTAAAGGGCATAGTTGATGGATTAAAAATATCAATAAAAATATACCTTGGCAATGAGCTGAATATTGATGAGAAAGTATTGGAGTGTCTGGCCGAAGGTAAAGCAAGAACTTTGGCCGGAACAGATTTTATACTGGCAGAATACCCGTTTTATCAAGTACCATGCAATTATATTAATATTTTGCATGAATTGCTTGATAATGGATATACACCGATAATTGCTCATCCTGAACGCAATGCTTTTTTTATCGATCACTATGAAGATATTAGAGAAATGAAAGCAATGGGTTGCAAAATACAGATAAATGCTGCTTCATTATTAGGTGGATATGGGACAGATGCAAAGAAACATGCTAAGAGGATGCTCGCAGATGGGTTAGTAGATTTTATTGCGTCAGATTCTCACTCAGATATAAAAAGATCGCCGGATGTTTTGCACAAAGCAATCATAAAAGCTGTGAAATTAGCCGGTGACAAAATATCAACAATTGTATCTGGAGGCATATTTAAAGAATTATTGGATTAAATCAAATCTAACATGGAGGTAAGCATGAATCCAAATAGAGATAATGATAACATAGATATAAGGGAGTTATTTGCGCTGTTATTGAGGAAAAGTTGGATAATCATATTATGTGTGATCGTAATAACCGGAGGTACTGCCTATTACTCGTATTCTTTTCTAATCGATTACTACCGGGCTGATGCAACGATTTATATTGGTAGATCGGGATCAGAGGATACCATTGATCTTGAAACTCTTTACTTAAATGATGCATTAATGAGTGATTATATACGGCTTATCAATTCACGTATGGTTACTGATGAAGTTGTTAAACGCCTTAATATTGACATGTCGATGTTAAGTGATGAAGAAACACTCTTATTTACTATAAACGAAGATTATTCATATGAGCAGATAAAAAATACAAGAATGATCAATATTGCATATGTAAATCATGACCCTGATCTGGCGGCGAAAATAGTTAATACCACCTGTGATGTAGTACTAGAGAAGTCAAAAAACGTATTTGGAGTAAGCAATGCTCAGATTATAGACAGGGCAATTGTTCCTCAAAGACCTGTGGGCCCGGGAAGAATGAAGATTACTTTAATCGCGGCAATTGCTGGAGTTGCACTGGGAATAGTAATTATATTCATTGTTGAATTTTTAGATAGGACATTTAAAAAACCTGAAGACATTGAAAGAATTTTAGGAGTTAATGTTTTGGGGGTCATCCCTTTATTTGAGGGTGAAAAACGAAAATAGTTCGTACAGATTAAAAAGAAGAAGGATAATAATATGGAAAAAAACAATACAAATATAATCTCAAAAAATCTGGTTGCCTATGCATTACCGACATCACCTGCAGCCGAGGCATACAGAGCTTTTCGTACCAATATACACTATTCATCAATTGATAAAAAAATAAAATCCCTTATTATTACCAGCCCGACCGCCCAAGATGGTAAAACGATTACAGCCGCAAATCTAGCTATAAGTATGGCTAATGCAGGCAGTAGTGTTCTTCTGATAGATGCAGATCTTAGAAAGCCGACTGTGCACAAACAATTTAGAATATCAAACGCAAAGGGTTTGACAGAGGTACTGATCGACGATCTTAGTATAGATAAAGCATTAAAGACTATTAAAGATATCCCTAATTTATCAGTCTTGACATCCGGCATAATTCCGCCCAATCCTTCAGAATTGCTTGCGAGCGATAAGATAGAAAAACTAATTAAAGAACTCTCTCCACGATTTGACCTTATTATAATAGACACTCCTCCTATAGTATGTGTTTCGGACGGAATAGGATTATCCGGAAAAGCTGATGGCATAATACTTGCAATAGCCGCACAACAAACGAAAATAAATAATGCTCAGGATGCATTAGAGGCATTAAGGAAAGTTGGCGCAAATATTTTAGGTGTGGTTATGACAAAAGTCAGAAACAAGAAAATGAGTTATTATGGGTAAATATAAATGAACAAAACGATAATGAGAGTATCATTTAGGATAAATCTTATAGTAATTTTAACGCTAATTATTTTCCTTACTCCATTGCTTATGGAGATTACAGGAAGCAATTATATGAAGCTAATTGAAGATGCGGCATATATTTTATTATTAATGTATTCTATCCAGAAAATGTTGCAAAGAAAGTATTCTGTATCTATCAATAAGCCTGTTATAGCACTTATACTATTAGTAGTGATTTCTGCAATAATCGGGATATATTATAATGGTATATCACTGGTGATTTTGCAGTTTAGGGAATTCAAATACCTATTGCTTATCGTTATTTTGATTCCCTATACGGACATAGAATACTTTAAAAATATTTGGACTGTATTAAAGATTATAGGACTAATCTGTATACCGGTATCAATTATTCAGTGGCTTATTTATAAAAGCGACGGTGATAGAATTACAGGTATTTTAGGCTCTGGAGCCAGTGGAACACTTACACTATTTTTACTTATCATTTTTTTCTCGGTTTTGGCTGTAAGGCTGAACGAGAATAAGCGTATTTATGGGTGGTATTTTTTGTTTTTAATACCAACTTTGTTAAATGAAACAAAAATAACTCTGGTTTTGTTTCCTATTATGCTTTTTATTGTTTTATACCTGACAAAAAAATTGAATTCATACAGAGCTGTTGCCATTGTTTTTATAGCAGGACTGTTTGCTGTTTTTTGGGCAATAACGTATCAGAATACATATGGACGCGATATATTCTCGATCTTTTCCAAAGGATATGTAAATGATTACTTGTACGCTACCCATTGGGAAGGTGATGCAGGCCGTTTGGCAAAGATCAATTTTGCATTTGATATAATTAAGGAAGGAAACCTATTATTTGGCTACGGCTTAGGTTCATCATATTCAGGTGCAACCAGTGGACTCAGCGGATTTATACACAAAGAATATTACAGGCCAGAAATGTTTGGTGGCACAAGGCCGCAACTATTTTTGTCATTGCTTGATTTTGGTTTGATTGGAACATTCTTAGTTGTAATAGTTATCATATTATTGTTTTACAAAATAGTAAGACAAAAACATCAGTCTTTAGAAAGATTTTTAGCGCTAAACTCTTTTATTGTTGTTTTAGTAACTTTAATTTATCAGAACATTTTTTACACCCCGCAGATAATGTATTTATTAATTTTATATACGCATATTAGTATTGATAATTACAAACAGCAAAGTCTTGGAGTACAGGAAAAATAAGAAATGTTATTCAGCATCATCATAAGTTGAGGAAGGTTTTTTATTAATTAAACTAATCATTAATTGTTTCATTGTTTTTTTAGATTTTAATTATGCGATTATCGCTAAAAAGCTATATATCCGGCTGTTTATTGACACCCATTTGCTGTTGTGCTAATTTGAATATTTGTATAAACCTCTCTATCAATATGGGATAGGATGTATGAAGTTGAAAAAAGTATTATTTATGATTGATTCATTAGGCGGCGGTGGGGCCGAAAAAGTGCTTGTTAATATATTAAAAAGATTAAACCCTGAAGAATATGACAATAACTCTGTTTTTGATTTATAAACAAGGAATTTATCTAAATATGTTACCACAACATGTAAGGGTTAGATTTTTATGCCTTGGGGACCAACAGATAAAGAGTTGGAACAAGTACATGATAATTCTATATAAAATTTTCAGAAAGCTTTTACTGACACTAAATTATTTATTGTCAGGGAAATTTATATATTTGCTTTTTCTAAATGAAAAGTATGATACTGAGATATCGTTCATTGAAGGAGAGACATGTTTGTATGTGGCGAATAGCAATAATCCTAGTTCAAGAAAGATCTCTTGGATCCATACTGACATAGAAAAGCGCGAAGCCATACCCAGAAAAAAAGAAGAAAAAGCATTGCAGAAAATGGATGAAATTATCTGTGTATCTCATGCAACCGCACAGTCTTTATCAAAAATTTATCCGGGTTTAAAAGAAAAGGTTCGCGTTATTTATAATTTTATTGATTTTGATGAAATTATAAATAAGTCTGCATATCCCATCGACATAAATAAAGATGAGATAATTATCGTAAGCGTTGGCAGATTAGAAAAAGTTAAAGGATATGAAATTCTTATCAGGGCACATAAAAAGTTAATAGATGAAGGTGTCTACCATAAACTTTACATCATTGGAGAGGGAAGAGAGAGACTTCACATTGAACAATTAGTAAAAGATCTCAACTTAGAAGATACGGTTATTCTGACAGGTTTTAAAGAAAACCCATATCCATATGTTAATATGGCGGATATTTTTGTTGTGTCATCTTTATATGAAGGATTTTCTTTAGCCCTTGCAGAAGCGGTTATCCTAGAAAAACCGGTTATTTCAACTAAATGTGCCGGACCGCGGGAAATACTGCGAGGAGGCGAGTTTGGCCTGATGGTGAATATTAGTGATATAATAGATTTAAGTGAAGCAATGAAAAAAATGATATTATGTAAGGAAACCAGAGATTATTATACAAAACAGGCAGGCCTTAGAAAGTCAATATTTAAAGAGAATGAAATTATTAGTCAGATAAAAAGTATATTGTAAAGCTGTCATGCCATTTATAAGCTTTTTGATTAAATATTGAGTATGGTATGCGAAGTAAATGTAATAAAGGAGTGTATATATTGGATAAGAATATGGCAGTGAATAGTATAAGTTATTTTAGAATTCCTGCATATAACAACAAGAGAGATTATCAAAATACGCACCCATCGGTTCTTTATTTCAATAATCATTGGAATAGTTATAAGTATTGGATGGCAGTAACGCCCTATGAGAATGAAAATGAAAACCTGGAAAACCCTTGTATTCTATGCTCCAATGATGGGATTAAGTGGGTGGAACCAAAATATAATATTAATCCATTAGCAAGAACTATAAATAAGCGCTTATATCACTATTCGGACACACATCTAGTCTTTTCAGAGAATCAGCTTGAACTATGGTACCGCAAACGAACGAGAAGATTACCTCCACAAAACAAAGAGATTATTATCAGACAATGTTCAAGAGATGGAAAAAAGTGGGGAGGAAAAGAAATTTTAAAGGTTTCGGATCAAAAGGGAGTTACAAATTTACTTTCCCCTTGTGTAATATATGATGAAGGTAAATATAAAATATGGGTATCAAATTTTGATAAAAGGAAACTTGAATACTATGAGAGTAATTATGGGAATAAATGGGAAAAAGTAAGAGATATAAATATTTCGCCCTTTGAAAACGATAAGTACGTATGGCATATGGATATAAGAAAAACTGAAAATGGTTATGAGATGTACTATTGCGCGGGTTCGTCATATTTGTGTGATTGTATGTGTTATTCTTATTCAAAAGATAATATTGTATGGAGTGATCCGGTGTGTGTTATGAGGGGTTCACCCGGAAATTTTGATGAAAAAATCTACCGTCCTTCTTTTGTAGATATTGAAGGAAATCTAAGAGCAATTTATTATGGTGGTCTTAAAAAAGTCGACGAAGAGTCATTTTGGTATATAGGATTGACATTTTGTGAAACAGAGAAACCTACAATTTTATCAGGATATAATTTCGTTTAGTAAAAAATCGGCTATAAGGGGTAAAGTTTGTGGAATCAAATTTAAAAAGAAAAGTACTGTCCGGGTTATTTTGGAAGTTATTGGAACGATGGGGAACGCAAGGTATACAATTGTTTACCCAAATATATCTTGCTAGGTTATTATTACCGGAGGATTATGGAGCAGTTTCTATTATTGCTATTTTTATTGCGATAGCTGATGTATTTGTAGAAAGTGGTTTAAACTCTGCACTCATCCAAAAAAAAGATGTGGATGATTTGGATTTTTCATCTGTCTTTTATACTAGTATTGCTTTGGCAGGTGCTTTATATTTGATAATATTTGTATCGGCGCCGATGATAGCCGACTTTTATCAAGAACCAATAGTCAAAGACATTTTACGTGTGCTTAGCATT
>CAZXTX010000058.1:7832-8243 GCA_964643695.1 uncultured Mariniphaga sp.
CAAGGAAAATGCATTTTAAAAGGTTCTTTTTTAGCAGTTTGGGGGCAATAACCATCTCGGGTGCAATAGGTATATCGATGGCTGCCTTAGGTTTTGGTGTTTGGTCTTTGGTTGCTCAGCAGCTCTCTTTTAACTTTACTATAATAATTATATTATGGGTTACTGTAAAATGGAGACCAAAGTTTTCTTTTTCATTTGCTAGAGTAAAAGTACTATTTAATTTTGGGAAGAAGGTTTTGTTTTCATCCTTGTTAGAAAAGGCATATAAAAATGTATATGGTTTGATAATTGGTAAAAGATATGATTCAAAGACCTTGGGATACTATCATAAGGGAGGGCATTTTCCTGATATTATCGTAAACAATATAAGTAATACTATATCAAGTGTATTATTTCCGGCTCTTTCGGCCA
>CAZXTX010000058.1:8253-12201 GCA_964643695.1 uncultured Mariniphaga sp.
AAAAACCTTATTGCGTCGTTCAATTACTACCAGCTCATTCATTATTTTTCCTGCCATGACGGGGTTAGCGATTTGTGCTGAACCTTTAATTAGAATTCTTCTTACTGATAAATGGTTGCCGAGTGTTCCTTTCATGCAGATTATATGTTTGTCATACGCATTCTCATCTATTAATGCTGCTAATGTACAAGCGATAAATGCCCTTGGACGTAGTGATATCATGTTAAAGATTGGAATAGTAAAAAAAATTGTAGGAATTTCATTGTTATTTATCAGCATACCTTTTGGAGTTATTATTATGGTTTCATTAAAATCAATTAATAGCATTATAGAAGCAATAATTAATGCACGTCCGATGAAGAAGTTTTTAATGTATAACTATAAAGAACAATGGGATGATCTTTGGCCGCTAATGTTATTATCAATGGTCATGGGAATAACAGTATATTGTATTAAGTTATTTAAATTTGGTATATATACAACATTAGTTCTTCAAGTTACCGGAGGTGTGGTGATATACATTGGATTGGCATATATTCTTAAGATTGATTGCTTTATGTATCTATTAAGTACAATAAAGGAATTATTAAGAAAACGACATGAAAAATCGATATCTTGAATAAAATATGCGACATATTAAAAGTACAAATAAAAGGAAAGAAAAAAGGATGAAAAAAATACTTATTATATCATTTTCTCAATATGGCTATAACACAGACTTTTACAAGTATAGCGAATATTTATCTAATGAATACGAAATCTATTATCTTTCCCGAGATTTGAAGCGCCCACGAATTTCTGAGAAAGGGGTCAATGTTGTTTATACTAATTCAGAAAGTTTAGGCAAACTTAATAGATTAAATTTTATTTTGAACTGCATTAAAAATATACATAAAATTAAGCCGGAATATATTATAGTCAAATATTTTGTGGGGTGTAGTCTTATTAGATTTTTATGCCCCGGAAGAAAGATAGTGGTGGATTTAAGAACAGCAACTATTAATAATGATAAAAAAATACAAGATAGAAGAGACAGACTAATATCCTTTGAGGTAAATAGATTTAAGAACATTTCAGTTATTTCTGAAGGGCTAATAAACAAGTTGAGATTAAACAGAAAAAAGGCTTTTGTGCTACCTTTGGGAGCTGACCGTGTCGTAGGAGAACTATCCCAGAGTGAAAGACGTAGGATGGATGTTTTATATATCGGTACTCTTGATTACAGAAATATTCATGAAACTATTGAGGGCTTCAAAGAGTTTTATGTTCACCATAAGAATGAGATACCGTGCAGATATACTATTATTGGTTATGCAAATAAAAAGATATATGAGGAAAAAATGTATAACGCAATAAGAACCTGTGGCTTAAGTGATATTGTTAATTACGTCGGTAGAAAGAAATATGAGGAACTTGGGCCATTTCTTGAATCTCATAATATTGGTGTGTCATATGTACCAATCACAGAGTATTTTCAGCATCAGCCGCCCACTAAAACATATGAATATGTACAAAATGGGCTGGTTTGCATAGCGACAGATACTTTCGAGAATCGGAAAGTTATAAATGAAAGTAATGGTATTTTAATTAATGAAGGAGCCATGGAATTCTACAAAGGGTTAGAACACATATATCGAAACCTTGATAATTATAACAGCAGACAGATTTCAGAATCGGCGGCAAAATATAGTTGGAAAAATATAGTTGACAATATACTTAAACCATATATTATTAGGTTATAAAAATAAATAGCAAATATAAAATGATTGTTGAGGTAAGAGGTGTGGTAAAGAGATTTTGTCTGGTTGGTGTTGATGGTAGTGGGAAAAGTACTCAGGTTGAGCTTTTAAAAAAAGATATCAAAGCAGGATATTGCTGGTTAAGGTATAGTCCATTTTTATTGAAGCCATTATATTTAATAAAAAATGGTTTTAAAAAACAGTCAAAGAATGATACAACAAGTAATTATTATAGCAACAGCGTGTTAAAGAAAAAAATATTTAAAAGTAAAGCGGTATCAACAATATGGTACGCTTTAACGAAGATAGATTATATACTATCTACGAAGTATAAAATATCAAAAATCAAGAAAAATTTTGATTTATTAATATTTGATAGATATTTTTTTGATTTTGTGGTTGATCAGGGGATCAATTTTAATTTGGAGACCGATAAATATATCAGAGAAATTAAAAAAATGGCCAAAGCATTTGCTATACCTGATCAAACTGTTCTTTTAGACATATCACCCGAAGATGCGCTAAAACGAAAGAAAGATATACCCTGTATAGAGTATCTTGCGTTGAGATGTAAGTTATACAAAGAAATCGCAAAAGCAATGAATTGGATCATAATAGATGCAACGCTTCCAATAAATAAAATCAATGAATCAATAATAAGGATAATAAATGAGTTATAATACATATAAATATCTTTAATAATGAATGGAGAATTAATAATTGAAATCAGGAAAAAATTTTCTTTTTATAACTGATGCATTACAATATCCTTATGATGAGGGATTTCGTAAATTCTCATACTATTTGTACTTGTATTTAACTGACCGTGTGGATGCAGATATTTTGCTATTAAATGAAAATGAACATATTATTGATGACAATAAAGTGTGTTATATAAAAACAAATAAAGGGTTATTGAGTTATAAATTTATTAAAAAAATAAAACCATATAAGTATATAATATATCTACCCATATCATCGGTTTCATTTTTTAGTATTATGAGAGCATGCATTATTAAGCTCTTTTCAAAAAGCAAAGTTGTAGTTGTTGGATTGCAAGAGAGAGAATATAACAACATTCAGAAAAGAATAATAAAGAGCATACATAATATTACATTTGTTCTCCTTAACGGAATAAGTGAAAAAATCAAAAATATCTTTACTAACACAATTATTATTGAGAGCGGAGTAGACATAAATAAATTTAGCATTATTGAAAGTCCGGATGATATTATAAAAATAAAAAACAAATATGCTATACCTTTGAACAAAAAAATATTTTTGCATGTGGGACATATCAAGAAGGGGCGAAATATAGAAGAATTAATAGCTATTCAAAATAGGGTAAAAGATTGCCAAGTAGTTTTAGTAGGAAGCACCAGTACAGAATGTGAACATGAATTAAAAGATTTACTGATCGATAATGGAATAATCATTATTGACCAATATATAGAGAACATATCGGAGCTATATAATATAGCCAATTGTTATTTGTTTTTAGTAAAATCTCATTCTAATTTTATCAGTCAGCCTTTATCAGTTTTAGAAGCATTAGCATGCGGATTACCTGTAGCAGCCTATGATCATATACTCGGTAATAGGCTCAGCCATATTAAAGAAGGGATCAATTACTTTGATAGTCTGGATAAAATAGTTGAGTTTTTAAATAACTATTCTATAATAAACATTAAGCAGAAAAAAGAAGTGTCATCAATCATAAAAGAGTACCATGAATGGTCAAAAGTTATTCATGATGCATTTGTCGGGGTATTTAAAGAGAACAAATATAGATTATTATACGAGGAAAGTAAACAGATGAAAATATTAATGGTCAATAAATTTTTGTATCCAAAAGGCGGAGCAGAAACATATTGTCTTGAACTTGGCGAATATCTGGCATCACAGGGTCATCAGGTACAGTTCTTTGGCATGCAGGATAAAAGAAATATTGTCGGAAATCAGGAAGGTTTATATGTTTCAAATGTAGACTTTAAAAATATATCCTTAAGAAAGGTTTTCTATCCTCTCAGGACTCTATATTCGATAGAGGCAAAAATTAAAATAAGAAAATTGTTGAAAAAATACCGTCCTGATATTGTACATCTAAACAATTACAATTTTCAGATAACGCCGTCTATTTTGTATGAAATTAAGAGACATAATATACCTGTGGTTTCTACGCTGCACGATTTTCAGATTGTCTGTCCAA
>CAZXTX010000059.1:0-12128 GCA_964643695.1 uncultured Mariniphaga sp.
TGAAGTCTTTTTTATTGACGAAAGAAAAATACAAATAAAAATGCAAATTATCATTTTTGATTATATAATACGAATTGTATTTACAAAATAGTTCAAACTGTTTTGTAAATTTACAATCGGTATAAAATATAATTAGTCTAAAATTTATAAATCTGATTTGAGATACTGATTAATTATGGAAATATTGATTAATTTTCGGGAAATTGACTAAAAACCTATAGTTATTCGGGTTATGTCAGTTGTATTAACCAAAAATCAAAAAAATGGCAGCTCCGTCAAGAAGGAACTTTTTAAAAAGTAGTTTAGCCGCTTCCGCAGGAGCAATACTAATTAACTCAGGATGCAGTCATTCTCAAAATAAAACAAGTTCTGCATTAAAAAAAGAGAGTAATTTGAAATCTTCTATGGGCAATATAAAAATTTTGGATGTTGGTTCACAGTTTGAAAGGGAGCCGTTACTTCAACCCTTTGGTTTTAAAGGTGGTTATCTCTCAGAATTATGGCAGGCGGTAAGTTGTCTGAAAGCAGAATCGGGTATGCATTCAATCGGACTGGGAACACAAAGTGTGTTATGGTCTGATTCAGCCATTTTTGAGAAGTATTCAGAAGCCGGCGGAAATGCCCTGATGTTTTCCTTAACCGAACAGGCACTTCAAATTCTGAAAAATGTTTCGTTCAGTTCACCGGTTGAAATAATTGACAGTTTATATGAGGAGATTTATGAATACGGAAAGTCTGTTACATGCAATCCTGACCTTCGAAAAACCTTTGCATTAAATGCATTGGTTTCAGTTGACAATGCATTGTGGCTGCTTTATGCAAAAGAAAACAGTATTACCGGTTTTGATGAACTTATTCCTGTGAAATATAAAGCTGCTTTTGCACAAAAACATGAAAAGCTGGCTGCCATTCCCTTGATTTCGTATAATGTCAGTCCGGAAAAGATTAAAAAGGAAGCCGGTTTGGGTTATTTTTTCATGAAAATAAAAATCGGACAGCAGGGCACCCAGCAGGAAATGCTTGAAAAGGATAAACAAAGGCTGTTTGACATTCATTCTGTTCTTAAAAATATTTATACACCATATACCCACAACAATAAACTGCCCTATTACTTTGATGCAAACGGGCGGTACGAGTCAAAAGAGACATTTTACAGGTTTCTGGAATATGCGGATGAAATAAATGCAATGGAGCATATTGTTATGGTGGAGGAACCTTTTCCCGAGGAAATGGAAACTGATGTTTCGGAGTTTCCGGTACGTCTGGCTGCTGATGAAAGTGCACATACCGACAAGGATGCAATAGAGCGGATTCAGATGGGGTACGATGCAATCGCTCTCAAACCGATTGCAAAAACACTGAGCATGACAATGAAAACAGCCATGGCGGCAGCTGAAAGAAATATTCCCTGTTTTTGTGCCGATTTAACGGTTAATCCCGTTTTGGTGGAATGGAATAAGAATGTGGCTGCAAGATTAAACTCATTTCCCGGCCTTGATAATCTGGGACTTGTGGAAAGCAACGGGCATCAGAATTATAAAAACTGGGAAACCATGAAAAAGTATTTCCCGAAAAATGATGCATCGTGGGTTAATGTTCAAAACGGGTTTTACATTACCGGTGATGAATATTTTAATTGCGGCGGCGGTATTTTTGAACCGGTTCCGCATTATGAAAGGATGTTTGAAATCAAATAATTTAAAAATATTATGAAAGATAAAAGTACACGCAGGGAATTTATAAAGAAAACGCCTTTGGCTGTCGCTGGTTTGTCAATTGCAACTTCCGGGTTTCCAATGATTGATACCAAAAAGAGAATTATCGGAGCAAATGAAAAGGTGCGGGTTGGGTTTATTGGTGTCGGAAACAGGGGAACACAGCTTTTACACACATTTATGGAACAGCCCGATTGTGAGGTTGCGGCACTTTGTGATATATACGAGCCTTATATTAACCGCGATTATTCGGCTGTGGAGCCGCGTTACAAGGAAATGGGCGGGGTAATTCCCAAGATGGGTGAAAACTTTCCGGGAAGTGTAAAACTTTATAAAGATTATCGCAAGCTACTTGACAATAAAGATGTTGATGCTGTTTGTGTTTCCACACCCGACCACTGGCATGCATTGCAGACTATTGATGCAATTAATGCCGGAAAGGATGTATATGTCGAAAAACCATTGTCAAAAACTATTGCTGAGGGGCGAAAAATGGTGGAAGCCGGAAAAAACAGCAAACAGGTAATTTCGGTTGGACTGAACAGGCGCGGGGCACCGACTTTTCAGAAGCTTGCAAAAGAAATTCCTGCCGGAAAAATCGGTAAAGTAACATTTGCAAACGCCTGTCATGTAGGTGATATGTTTCCGGTTGGAATTGGAAAATTGCAGCCCGAAACTCCTCCTGCAAACTTTGACTGGGATATGTGGCTGGGGCCGAGAGCATACAGACCTTATCAGTATAATATTGCACCGTATATGTTTCGCTGGTGGGAGGATTATGCAAACCAGATTTCCAACAACGGAATTCATTATCTGGATTTGATTCTCTGGCTGCTGAATGAAACAGCACCTGTTTCGGTTAGTGCCCACGGCGGTAAGTTTGTGGTTGATGATGACCGTACAATTCCTGATACAATGCATGTTACATATGAGTTTAAATCGGGAGTGCTTGTTACTGTAAGTATTCTTGAAGCCAGTTCGGGTTCATTTATTCCGCATGGATTTCTTGAGCTGAGAGGCACAAAAGGAACTCTGCACACCGGTGAAAATGATTACAGGATTACTCCTACACGACCGGGACAGTTTCAAACCTGGAAATCGATGATGGAACCGGAAGAATATGTTCTTGACAAGGAAAAGGCAGTCATGTCGGGATTTAGTTATAAGAACAGTACTTTCAGTCTTATACGTAACTTTTTGGATTGCGTAAAATCACGTGAAGAAACCTGGGCAACCCTTGAAACAGGACATCGCTCAACAACACTGGCACATTTAGGAACCATTGCAATGCAAACAGGGCGCAGGCTTGATTGGGATGCCGTTAATGAGCGGTTTACAAACTGTGAAGAAGCAAACAGCTATTTGTCATACGAATACAGAAGTCCATGGAAATTGGGATGATGCCTGAACAGGAGAGTAGTTATTACAGTTTGGCAAATAAGGATTGTTTTTGTCTGAAAATTTAATATCAGATTGTTTTGTCGATAACAGAATTTTCAATTACTGAAATACTGTTCGGACCTTCGTTAAAAAGTAAATCGAGAACACTGAGATTGGGAGCAAATCCTGTTTTTTCATGAAATACCTGTGTGTATTGTTGCGGAATGAATTTTTTATCAGGTTTTGCAAAATGTTTTTTGGGAGTAATTTCTTCCCTGAAGTTCAGTGTGTTTACAGGAACCTGCTCAAAGTTTTCGGTTAAAACGATATTCGGTTCAATTTCAAGTAATTCGCAGAGTGTTTCAATAATTTCCAGATTGAAATCGAACAGAAACTTATGATGCTTTTCAAAAAACGGACGAATATCATCCTTGTAATATTCAAAAAACGGGGAAGAGTTGTATGCCGAAAATATTGTCCGCCAGTGGTTCCGCTGCCAGTTGGTATCATAAGAAATTTGCAGGTCTTTTATCTTTACTTTTCTGCCGCGTCCTTTAACAACCGGCACAACCAGTGAAATTATCCCGTTGGCAGCCATAATTTCATATCGGTTCCGGTACGTTTGTTTTATAAAATGTTCAAACTGTTCAATATAAATATTTTCAAACAGTATAAATTTTGAAAAATACTGCACCGGCGGAAAACTGGCAGTGCTGAGAAGAATTGAGTTTTCAGCTGACATTGTTAATCATCAAAAAAGCCGGAATCTTCGTTTTCGTTTATTTCAAGTTCAATACCTTCAGGGCCTGGTTTTTCATAAACTTTTTTGCTTTCCAGCTCTTTTACTGCCTGCTTGTAATCACGTTTCAGTTTCCAGACCCGCGGATAAAAGTAAACTGATGCAATGATATACCCCAATAAAACACAGCAAAGAATCAGCAATACCAGCGGCACATTTGGTATCTCCCAAAAAAATGCGGTGATACTGATTACAAATGAATTCTGCAAAGTAAATATTACCAGTAAAATGGCAAGTATCAAAAGAATAATAATTACTGTACTCATATTGTTTAATTTTATTTCGAAGATAAAAAAAGGATAACAGAAAGCTGCTATCCTTAACCAAAAATAATAATAATAGTTTACCGTATGAACCTGAACATTCTGCCTAATCTTATTTTTCCGGGTAGTGACTTGTCTTTATCAAGCGACAGCCATATGAAACTTGCTTTACCGACTACGTGGTCTTCGGGAACAAATCCCCACATGCGCGAGTCGGCCGAGTTATGACGGTTGTCGCCCATCATCCAGTAATAATCCATTTTAAAGGTGTAGCTGTTGGCAGCTTCGCCGTTAATATATATTTTATCACTTTTCACTTCAAGGGTGTTGTTTTCATAAACCTGAATAATTCTTTTGTAAAGAGAAAGGTTATCTGGTGAAATTTCAACTGTTTTTCCTTTTGCGGGAATAGTCAGCGGTCCAAAATTATCCACATTCCACGGATAGTTTTTGTCGTGCGGGAATATCATTGCATCCCAGCTTTCAGGTTTTTCTTCAATTTTTTCAACTGAAACCACATTTGAGAACTCTTCCATTTTTTTCGCATTTTCATCACTCAGCGGAAACAAGTACTGTTCAGCCGAAAATACCGTACGGTCGTCAACTGCAATGTTCAGTCGTTCAAGAGCTTTCGGATTAATTGATGTTCCATTGGTTTTAACGTGATAATTATGCTGGATTCCGGCAAAGTGCTTTTGAGCATTTCCGTTTACATATACCTGTCCTCTTTTTATTTCAATAACATCTCCCGGAATTGCAATACACCGTTTGATATAATTTTCGCGTTTATCCACCGGACGGGCAATCACTTCACCGAATGAACGCGGCTCATTCCAGATACGTTCTCTTCCGTAGGTTCTTTCAAGCTGATAGTAACTTTGATTCTGTAGAAACAGTGCAACCGTGTCACCTTCGGGAAAATGAAAAACAACCACATCGTCATTTTTTATTTTACCGAAACCTTTCATTCTGTTATACGGACGTTTAACCCATTCCACATACGATTTTTTTGTTCGTGAAAGTGGCATTGTGTTGTGTACAAACGGAAATGAAATCGGAGTATTTGGCGTTTTGGGGCCAAATGCCACTTTGCTCACAAACAGGTAATCGCCAACCAGCAGCGATTTTTCCATTGATGAGGTGGGAATTGTATATGCTTCAATAAAAAACATACGAATGAATGTAGCAGCAATAACTGCAAAAATGATTGCATCCACCCATTCCACAAGTTTAGTCTGCTTGCCTCCCGGCGGATTCTTCTTTTTCCAGAATGCCCAGTGTACCTTTTTTGTAATGTAAATATCAAAAATTACTGCCAGCCCGATTAGCCACCAGTAACTTCCCATCCATACAACCCACAGGGTGTAAAGTGCGGCAACAGTGATAAATTTAAACCATCTGCCGGTTAAGATTTTTTTTATCATTAGTTATATAATTAAATTTTCAACATATCTTTCATGGTAAGAATTCCTTTCTTCCCAAGGCTGAATTCGGCTGCAAGAACTGCACCAAGAGCAAATCCGCTGCGGCTTTTTGCACTGTGGGTAATTTCAATGTAATCCGCTTCCGAATCATATTCAATGGTGTGAATACCCGGAACTTCACCTCTGCGTTCCGATTTAACCGGAAGCTGGTTTTCGGCGGCAGTATCTGCATCTGCCCATCCGTTTAGTGATTGTATAATTTCAGTCAGATCATTTGCCAGACTGATTGCCGTTCCGCTGGGCGCATCAAGTTTGTGAATATGATGCACTTCAGTAAGTTCGGGCTTGTATTCTGTATGGGGAGCCATTAGTTTTGCAAGCTGCCGGTTCAGTTCGAAAAAAAGGTTTACACCGATTGAAAAGTTACTGCTGTAAAAAAAAGTTCCGTTTGTTTCAATACACTTGTTATGCACCTCCTGCAATCTGTCAGTCCATCCTGTGGTTCCGCTTACAACCGGAATGCCTGCTTCAAAACAAAGAAAGTAATTGTCAACTGCCGAACCGGGAAAAGTAAACTCAATAGCTGCGTCACATTTTCTTAGTTTTTCTGCTGTCAAATCATTTTGGTTGTCAATATCTGCAATAAGCCCGATTTGGTGACCGCGTGAAACTGCAATTTTTTCAATTTCCCTGCCCATCTTCCCGTAACCTATCAGTGCTAACTTCATATTCAGTTTATTTTTGTCAAAATTTCATGCAAAGATAAAAGTTTAACCAAATGTAACCAGATAATATTCAATCTTTAAACAAGTGTGCTTAATACTTATCAAATTGAGCAAATTTAATTGACACAAACGATATTGTCAGTTAATTTTCTGAATATCAGCATAATAATTTTTGTCTAAAAGATTTTTGTAACATCTTACAGTATCGGCAAAATAAAAATTTTTTAAAAGTTTAACAATTTCTCTTTCATCTGTTAACTTTGTTATTTTACAAGAATTAAAATTTGTAGTTGAACTGTAACTTTTAAATATAATATGGCAGGCGACTGGAAAAAAAGATTAGGTGTGGTTTATTCAACCAATTCCGATTATGATTATACTGTGCCGGAAAATAATGAAGAGCAAACTCTTCCTTCTCAGCAGCAAAATCTGATGGTAAGTCTGGATACCAAAAATAGAAAAGGCAAAAGCGTAACTTTGGTTTCCGGATTTACCGGTACTGAAAATGATTTAAAGGAACTGGGTAAAATGCTGAAAGCAAAGTGCGGTGTGGGCGGCTCGGTAAAAGGAGGAGATATTCTGATTCAGGGAGATTTTCGTCAGCGTGTAACTGAAATTTTGAAAAAGGAAGGATACAAAGTAAAAAACAGAGGATGAATGTTTTACGTTACGGTATTCCAGTTTAAAAAGTCAGAGGGTTGGGTTGTTTGAAATTGTTGGTTGGGTATCAGGCTGATATTTGTGGATATTTGGTAGATATTTATGGATATTAAGAGGATACTTGTAGATATTAGGTTGTTACTTATGGATATTTATTGTTTTGTAGGTGCAGCGCATCGTCGCTTTGTAGAATTGGAATGATAAAATAAATAAGAGATGTAACTGGTAACATTCCGGTTTATCGGAGTACCAAAATATTGTTTTAACCGCAGGGAGTATTTTTTTACCACAGAGATCACAGAGAACCACAGAGGTTGTTTCAGTCATACCATGACTGTGAGTCATAGTATGACTTTTGCTTTTGTTACTTTGTATATCTCGGTTTCTCAGTCTCTTATTTAACAATAGGCGTAAGCACTATATTGCGATATGACACTTTTCCGTGGTCGCCCTGCAGGTAAATCGGCCCTTTTGAAAACACATCAGCATTAATGGCACCGCCTGTGGGACCGTAAACCGGCTGATTGTCAATAATTGTTGTGCCGTTCAACTTAACTGTTACGTGGCGGTCGCAAAGAGTAATATCCATGGTTTGCCATTCGCCTGCCGGTTTTTCAGCTGCCACCAATGGTTTTATACGGCTGTACAGTGCACCCATATTGTGCGAGTCCAGCTCTCTGCCATAAGAGTCCATTACCTGTATTTCATACATTCCACGCAGATAAACACCACTGTTGCTGCCTTGAGGTATGTTCACCTCAAGTGTAATATTGAAATCACCAAACTCTTCTTCAGTGCGGATATTCCCGTATGAAATCCGTTCACCTTCTTTTTTTACCGGATCATTAACGAGGATGCCTTTTTCAACTTTAAATCCGTTTGCCTGATTAGGATTAATAAGTCTCCATCCGGTAAGGTCTTTTCCGTTAAACAGTTTCACCGGTTTGCCGTATTTTACCTTTGAAAGATCGGGCGCAGGCGGAACATCGGGCAGTTTCCAGCCGTGAAATTTTACCTTGCCGGTTTGCATGCCGTCACGCGAGGGTTGCACTGCAACACCCGAAATACGGTTGCCGCTTCGGGTAATTTTAAATACATGCGGAACCACCATTTTACGTTCAGCTCCATCTTTTCCTTCGCGGGTTACCTCATTTGAACGCATTACAACCAGATTATCGCTGTCTGATAAAAAAACGCTTTGCACCGGTGTAACGCTTCCGCCGCGCCAGAGAAGTTCTGCATCTAAAAAACCGTTGTTTTCAAAAACCTGGAGCCAGCCAACTGAGCCGCCTTCAATTTCAATTGTCCACATTCCGTAAAATCCGTCGGGTTTTTGAGCGGAAGAAATCAAAACAGTAGCTAAAATTGTAACAAAAAGCAGGGAAATCTTTTTCATTTTTATCATTTTTGAATATTATTTTTTCTGTAAACAAACTTACAAAATTTTGACAGAAGGATTTTATGTTCTGCCAAAAAAGAATAAAACATCATAAAGGTTGTTGTTTTTAATTAACCAGTTTCGAAATCTTCCTTATTTTTAACCTGAATTTTAAAAATTTAATAGTTTCAGATGAACCGTGAAGACGCATATCGTAAAATTACTGATTTAAGGAAAGAATTGGATGAGCACAATTATAAATACTATGTGCTGGCACTGCCCGAAATCAGCGACTATGACTTTGACATGAAGCTGCGTGAACTGGAGAGACTGGAAGCTCAGTTTCCTGATTTTTTTGATCCCAATTCGCCAACTCAGCGTGTGGGAAGTGATATTAATAAAACTTTTGATCAGGTGGAGCACCGTTATCCGATGTTGTCGCTGAGCAATGCCTATTCCGAAGGAGAAATAACAGATTTTCACAACCGTATAAAAAAACTTGCAGATGAAAATTTTGAATATGTGTGTGAACTTAAATTTGACGGCTCTTCGATAAGCCTTTTATATGAAAATGGTAAACTTGTAAGGGCAGTTACACGTGGTGACGGACTTAAAGGCGATGATGTAACTTCAAATGTGCGAACAATCCGTTCAGTTCCGCTTACTCTCAGAGGCAGCGGTTTTCCTGATAATTTTGAAATCAGGGGTGAAATTCTTATGCCATTCGGTGTGTTTGAAGAGCTTAACGAACATCGTGAAAAAGCCGGCGAACCTTTATTTGCAAACCCGCGCAATACTGCCGCCGGAACTTTGAAAATGCAAAATCCGGCAATTGTGGCTTCACGGAAATTAGATGCATATTTTTACTCACTTATGGGCGACAATCTGCCGGAGGCCAATCATTATGACAATTTGAAAAAAGCAGCCGCATGGGGCTTTAAAATTTCAGATGCAACCCGTTTGTGCCGAAATCTTGAAGAAGTTTTCGAGTATCTGCATAAATGGGATTTGAAGCGACACAATTTGCCGGTGGCAACTGACGGAGTTGTTATAAAAGTGAATTCCGAAAGATTGCAGGAAGAACTCGGGTTCACTGCAAAATCTCCGCGCTGGGCTGTTGCCTATAAGTTTAAGGCTGAAAGTGCATCAACCATTCTCGAATCGGTTTCTTATCAGGTTGGCCGGACAGGTGCGGTAACACCCGTTGCCAATCTTCAGCCGGTGCAGATTGCAGGTACGGTGGTTAAGCGTGCTTCGTTGCATAATGAGGATATAATCGGCAGTCTTGATTTGCATCTGGGAGATACCGTTTTTGTGGAAAAGGGAGGAGAAATTATTCCAAAAATAACAGGGGTTGATACCGGCAAAAGGCATCCGATGGCTCAGCCGGTAATATTTATTGAAAAGTGCCCGGAGTGTGGTACTCCGCTGATACGGAATGAAGGAGAAGCAGCACATTATTGTCCGAATGAAACCGGATGTCCGCCACAGATTAAAGGTAAAATCGAACATTTTGTAAGCAGAAAAGCGATGGATATTGACGGACTGGGACAGGAAACCATTGACCTGCTCTACAATGAAGGTCTGGCTGAAAGTATTTCAGATTTATATCTTTTGAAAAAAGAAGAGCTTTCCGTTCTGGAGAGAATGGGTGAAAAATCTGCCCTCCGAATTATTGACGGACTGGAAGCATCTAAAAAAGTGCCTTTTGAGCGGGTACTTTTTGCTTTGGGAATAAGGTTTGTGGGAGAAACTGTTGCGAAAAAACTTGCCGGTGCGGTTCATTCAATTGAAAATCTGATGTTGAAAACCAAAGAGGAACTTATACAGATTGATGAGATTGGTGAAAGAATAGCTGAAAGCATTACCGATTTTTTCTCTAATCCGGTGAATATTGAAATAATTCAAGCATTAAAAAACCATGGCCTTCAGTTTCAGATTAGTGAAGAGCTTGCAGACAGCCGGACAAACAAGCTGCACGGGCAGATTTTTGTGATTTCGGGGAAGTTTGAAAAGTTTTCACGCGATGAAATAAAGCAGATGATAGAGCTGAACGGCGGAAAAAATTCCGGTTCAATTTCCCGAAAAACAAATTATGTGGTTGCAGGTGAAAATATGGGGCCAAGCAAATACGAAAAGGCACAGGAGCTTGGAATTCCTGTTATTTCGGAAGATGATTTTCTGAATATGCTGGGAATATAGTGCTCTATTTCAAATTTGATTAATTTTATCAGTGTTAAGAATGAAACTGAAAGAAAAATTTGCAAAACGAAAACTTGTTAAAAAGGTTGCTCAGGTTAAGCGGCAGATAAAAATACCCGAACCTGACTCCATAGAAAAAGTTGGTGTTTTGTGGGAACCTTCAGGAAAAGAAGCTTTTCGATTCCTTCAAGACCATTTTGCCGGTTCACGTGTTATTTTCAGAAACTTATGTATATATCCTAAAGGTGCCGCGGCTGATGCAGCTTCAAGCGTGCTTACATCAAAAGATTTAGACTGGCTGGGATTTCCGAAACCCGGAACGGTTGATGATTTTATAAATACAGAATTCGATCTTTTGCTGAACATATCTTTAACCCGGTCATTTCAGTCTGAGTATGTTACCGCCATGAGTAAAGCACGCTTTAAGGCCGGATGGTCACCGGATGAAAACAATTTTTTTGACCTTAATATTAATATTAAAGAAAAACAGGATTCATTGTTTCTTGCTCGTCAGCAAATTTTTTATCTTTCCCGACTTAATAAAAGTAAACAATTATGAACCATCAGTTTATAGGAGCAGGTGTGGCTTTGGTTACGCCTTTCAACGAGGATAATACAATAGATTTTAATGGTCTTGAACGTGTTGTTAAAAGCCAGGTTGAGGGAGGCATGGATTACTTGGTGGCTTTGGGTACAACCGCAGAAACAAGTACACTAACAACTGCCGAAAAAAAGGAAGTTGTTGATTTTGTAAAAAAGCATTCATCAGGCCTGCCTGTTGTTGTGGGAATGGGCGGTAACGATACCCGCACAATTATTGAACAGATTAAGAACTTTAATTTAGACGGTATCAGCGGATTTCTGATTGTTACGCCATATTACAATAAACCTTCGCAGGAGGGAATGTTCAGGCACTATTCGGCAATTGCGGAGATATCGCCGGTGCCGGTAATTTTGTACAATGTGCCGAGCCGTACAGGTGTAAACCTCGAATATCAGACTGTGGTAAGGCTGGCTGAGGCGCACAAAAATATTGTGGCAGTTAAGGAAGCATCAGGAATTCATTCACAAATAACACAGATTAGCAAATACACGCCCGATCATTTTTCAGTTATTTCAGGCGATGATGTGCTGGCACTTACAATTGCCTCAATTGGCGGAATCGGCGTTATTTCTGTAATTTCAAATGCCCTTCCGCATAAAATGAGCAGTCTTGTTCATTATGCGCTTGAAGGAAAATATGACGAGGCACGTGAGCTGCACTTTGAACTGATTGACCTGTTCAAACTGTTGTTTAAAGAAGGTAATCCCGGAGGTGTCAAGGCATTGCTGAATATTCAGGGAACCGTTAAAAACGTGTTGCGCACACCGCTTTACCGTATAAGCGACGAAACATACAATGAAATTAAAGAGGCTTATCTGAAACTGAAATAAGTTGGTTATTCTGAAAATTTTCTTTTAACTTTTTTGAAAAATAAAGGAATGTTTTATCTGTAAAAACAAATGTTTTTTTAATGGAATTAACCGTACCATTTGCGTGTTCTTCCCTGTAAATTATTCAGCACGTCAATTGTAATATTTA
>CAZXTX010000060.1:0-6219 GCA_964643695.1 uncultured Mariniphaga sp.
GGATTACCGATTCCGTAACCAGTTTCAGCATAACCTCCCCTGAATTTAAGAAAACTCAATGCACTGTTTGTATCGTCAAATGCTATCCAGCTTAAAGAAACCCCAGGATAAAAATGATTGTCCTTTTCATGATCCAAAATACCAACCCAGTCGTTTCTTCCGGTAAGTTCAAGATATACTTTACCTTTATACCCTAAAGTAACAGTTCCGTATGCACCGTAATTACGCGAAGAATAACCCTTGTTAAAACTTGCATTCTGCCGTACTGCAGCAGGAAGAGAAGTAAAACTAAACAGGTTTGGAGAAGCCAGTTCTGCTCCGCTGAAGCCGGAACTGTTCGATTCATTATAATTGTAGGAAAAACCGGCCAAAGCATCAACAGAAAAAACATCATCCATAAAGTATTTGCTGTATGCAAGCATTGCATCGTTTCTCACTCCCAGGCTGTTTGAATGTTGCTGTTCATAACCTCCCTTTTCCATTCTTTCGGAACCATAAGGTGTTTTTCTCTCAAAATTAAAACTGTTCTTTGTTACACCGGAACGCAGAGTGAAAGTAAGCTCATCAGTCAAATCCCAGTCTAATTGTGCTTTCCCGAAAACTACATCTTTTGTGTATGTACGTATTATCTCTTCAGCAGCAAAATAAGGGCTGTTTTTGCCAACTGCTTTGTCAAAGCCGGCAGCATTTACCCTGCTGAGACGATCTTCACCGGGATTATTCAGATACGGGGTATTCTGGTATGTACCCTTCCAGTCATTAAGCCAGTTGTTAGACTCTCTCCATTCAGACATTGCCGGCATATTAACAGGCATTGACATTGCATGGGCTAAAGGGTTATCTTCACGTTTACCATAAATATGTGACTGATTAGGCACAAAAGTATATGAATATGATGCCTGACTGGAAACTTTTATTTTATCGCTGACATTGTAAAGCGAACTGAAAGAAACATTGTTTCGTTTTGTTTCGTTGGCAGGAACCACTGACTGTGAAGTTAGATTTCCTATATTCAGCCTGTAATTTCCTCTGTCATAATTTCCTGTAACTGCAATATTGTTATCATTCATAATACCAGTACGAAGAAATGCAAGCAATGGGTCTGCATCACCCCTCACCTGAAGAACCGACTTTTCCCACTCCTGTGATAAAATATTCCATCGCCATACAGGTTCTTTATTGTTTCCTGTGTCATTTATGGCATATCCAAATCCTTTTTTATCACTGGTAAGAGGACTGCCATCCTCATCACCCTGAAAAAACTGTCGCTGTATAGGAGGAGAACTATATGCCTGATCAAAAGAGAGAGAACTTGTTACAGTTACACCCAAACCTTTTTTAGCACTACTTCCGCTTTTGGTGGCAATCAGTATAACACCGTTACCTGCCTGAGAACCATAAAGAGCTGCAGCACTGGCACCTTTCAATACGGAAATACTTTCAATATCATCAGGATTAATTGATGACATATAGTTACCGACATCAATACCTGCCGTGGTTCCCACAGTGTTTGTGGCCACCGGCACACCATCAACCACAATCAAAGGCTGGGTTTCATTATTAATGTTCCCGGACTTCCCTTTCATAATTCCGGCCAATGAAGTGGCACCTCGAATGTTAAACATCACAGATGATGTTGGAGATGAAGTAAGACTGTTCATCTGAACACCGGTAATTTTACCGTCAAGTGATTTTAACACGTTGGAAGTACCGGCAGCCTGAATCTGCTCACTGCTCACCGAAGAAATGTTGTAACCAAGTGCTTTCCTCTCCTTTTTCATACCAAGAGCTGTCACAACCACTTCATCCAAACCGATTGTCTGAGGTTCCATCTCAACGTTAATAACAGTTCTGCTGTCAATGTTAACTTCCCGGGTCCTCATACCAATATAAGAAAAAACCAAAACTGACTTATTATCAGGAACTGAAAAAGAGTAATTCCCGTCAATGTCAGTTACCACTCCTATAGTGGTTCCCTTTACATGAATAGATACACCGGGCAATGATTCACCCTGATTGTCCTTTACAGAACCATTCACCGCTACCTGAGCAAATGAATGGAATGTAAAAAAGACAGACATTAGCAATAAAAACGCTTTAATCTTTCCATTTTTCATAATTGCATAGAAATTTAAATTAGTTATTTATAAATTGGAACTATATAATTAAAAACTGTAACAAAATAATAGTATAAAAGATTAAAGCATAACTAAAATATTATCATAAATATATGGTTTTTTAACCTAATGTTAAAAAAATATATCATTTTTACGAAAAATTTAGTTAATAAATCATAATCATATATTCTTTACATATATACACTACTTAAAATAAGGATACTACACAAAATTAAATTAATCATATGATTATAATTTTAAATAGTATTGAACAGTAAATAATTACGACATTTAATACAAAATACTTAAAACCAAATCCTATTAATCTGGACACATGATCTTATCTGTTCAATCATTAACCTAAAAATATTTTTATAAATATCTAATTTTAATAAACTGATTAGTTTATTTTAAAAGTGAGCATTATCATCAAAAATATTATTTTGACTGATTTTAAATTTCGCATAAAAACAAGAACAAAACATTTATTTATTGTAAATATCAAAATGTATCAGCTACATTTGGGATTTTTTACAAAATTGAAATTTCAAACAGGCTAAAAATGACAAATCAGAACAATGCCATAAAATTTTACAGTGGCGAACAAATACCTGTGGAACAACACAAGGTTAGAATAGTACAGAAGCTTTTTCTTAAACCTATTGATGAAAGAAAAGCTGCAATGGAAGAAGCAGGCTTCAACACATTTCTGCTTGACACTAAGGATGTTTTTCTTGACATGCTTACCGACTCAGGTACCAATGCCATGAGTGACAATCAGGTTTCATCAATGCTTAAAGCTGATGATGCATATGCGGGATCACAAAGTTTTTACCGTATGCAGGATGCTCTCAGAGATGTTTTCGGAAAGCATTATGTTTTGCCGGTACATCAGGGACGCGCCGCCGAAAACATAGTATCACAGGCATTTATCAAAAAAGGCGATGTAATTCCAATGAACTATCACTTTACCACCACAAAAGAGCATATGGAGCTCAACGGCGGAAAAGTTCTGGAAATTTTTAAGGATGATGCATTAGAAATCAAAAGCGACAAACCTTTTAAAGGCGACATTGATATTGAAAAACTAAAAGATGTTTACAAAGAATACGGTGCTGAGCGTGTGGCTTTTGTCAGAATGGAAGCTTCCACAAACCTGATAGGAGGCCAGCCCTTTTCCATGCAGAATATGCGTGACGTTAAAAAGGTTTGTCAGGAAAACGGAACTATGATGGTATTGGATGCCAGCCTGATTGGAGAAAATGCATATTTCATTAAACAACGCGAGGAAGAGTTTAAAAATGCAAGCATTAAAGATATTTTGCTTGAAATGTGCAGCTATGCAGATTTGGTTTATTTCTCAAGCCGCAAGGTCAGCTCAACAAGAGGAGGAGGTATTGTTACCAACGAAAAAGATTTGTACATGAAAATGCGCGACCTGCTGGTGCTTTATGAAGGATTCATCACCTATGGCGGCATGTCCGTACGCGAAATTGAAGCTATGGCTGTGGGTATCAATGAAACATGTGACGAAACAGTTATCAGCCAGTCACCTTCATTTATAGCCTATGCTGTTAACCAGCTTGATGCTGCGGGTGTTCCGGTTATTACTCCTCCGGGAGCACTGGGATGCCACATTGATGCCATGGGATTTTTACCTCATATTCCTCAGCAGGAATATCCGGCGGGTGCTCTGGCATCGGCACTGTTCATAATTTCCGGTGTGCGCGGTATGGAACGCGGCACTATTTCAAGTGTGCGTGACGAAAGCGGAAACGACATTTTAGCTGATGTTGAACTGTTAAGACTGGCATTCCCGCGCCGTGTTTTCACACTTTCACAAACCAAGTTTATGATTGACCGTGTAAAATGGCTGTATGAAAACCGAGAACTGGTCGGTGGTCTTGAGTGGATTGAAGAACCGCCGCTGCTGAGATTCTTTATGGGACGACTGAAAGCCAAAACCAACTGGCCCGAAAAACTTGTTGCAAAATTCAAAGAGGATTTCGGCGATTCATTATAAAAGTAAAATCATTTTATGATATAACTATAATAATTAAGGGAGTCCGGCAGGATTCCCTTAGTTGTTTAAAACAGTTTGCTGTTAAAACAAAGTCTCACTTTTACCTTAATCTCTGAATATTTTTACGGCATACAATAAAAGATATTTTTGTATTTTTGTCTTTCAATTTCAGAAAACAGGCAGTTGAACAAACATGTTATAACGGAAGTCAGGCACCTTACTGATTCTGCATTTATTTTGCAGTTTGAAAGAAACGGACTGCAGTTTCAGACCGGACAGTATGTGATGCTGCGCCGGCCCGGAACAAACGAACAGCGCGAATACAGTGTTTACAGCGGTGAAAACGACAATTTCCTGGAAGTACTAATCAGAGAGGTTACCGGCGGAAAAATATCGCCAAGACTAAAAAAGCTTAAACCGGGAGATAAAATTGAAGCGGACGGACCGTTTGGTTTTTTCAGGTTTCAGCCAAATTTGTTTCCTTTGCAGAAATTTCTGTTTTTAGCTACCGGAACAGGAGTAAGTCCGTTTCACAGTTTTGTAAAAACTTATCCGGAACTTGACTATATGCTGGTTCACGGAGTACGATACGAAGAAGAAGCTTACGAGCATAACCATTTTGACAGTGAAAAAACAGTGCTTTGCACATCGGGCGACAAAACCGGTGATTTTTACGGCAGAATTACCGGCTGGTTAAAAAACAACATACCTGATGAAAACACAAATTGTTTTTTATGCGGCAACAGCGAAATGATTCATGAAGCTTTTGACCTGCTGACAAGCAAAGGAATACCGGTAAAAAATATTTATACAGAAGTTTATTTTTAATAAGATGAAATACCACGTAATAACTTTAGGATGCCAGATGAACCTTTCAGACAGTGAAAGGGTGATATCCGTATTAGACAAAGCCGGATACACATGGACCGACAATGAAGAGGAGGCCGGGCTGATCGGTATTTTAGCCTGCTCGGTAAGGCAAAAGGCAATTGACAAGGTTTACAGCAGAATATACAAATGGAACAAGTGGAAAAATCATAAAAATCTGATTACTTTCATTTCGGGATGCATACTGCCCGATGACCACGAAAAGTTTCTGAAACTTTTTGATATTACATTTCAGATGAAGGATTTGCCCAAACTGCCTGAAATGATAAGCTGCTACGGTATAACCACACCGGTTCACCTGAAACAGGGAATTGACCCCTACAATGAAAATATTGAAGAGTTCTGGAATGTAAAACCTTCATACCAATCAAATTTTGAAGCATTTATCCCGATTCAGAACGGATGTGACAAGTTTTGCACATTTTGCGCTGTTCCGTACACCAGAGGCCGCGAAGTAAGCCGTCCGTCAAAGGATATTCTTGCGGAAATTGCACTGCTTCTGTCGCAGGGATACAAGTCGATAACTCTTTTGGGACAAAATGTAAACTCCTACGGACTGGACAAAAAGGGCGAAGAGATAAGTTTTCCGGAGCTGCTTCGTCTGGTTGGCGAACTTGGTAACCGCACCGGCAAAGAATTCTGGGTTTACTTCACATCACCCCATCCGCGCGATATGACAAAGGAGGTTATTGAAGTAATATCAAGTTATCCGGTACTGGCCAAACAGATTCATCTGCCAATGCAAAGCGGTGATGACAAGGTTCTTATCCGCATGAACCGAAAACACGACATGGAAAAATATAGGCAGATTGTTCACGATATCCGCGACATAATACCCGAAGCGACACTGTTTACCGACATAATTGTTGGTTTTACGGGTGAAACTGAAGAGCAGTTTGAAAATACCCGCAAATCGATGGGTGAATTCAAATTTAATATGACATACACGGCAATGTATTCACCAAGGCCGGGTGCAACCAGCCACCGCTGGGATGATGATATTCCGCATGAAGTAAAAAAAGAGCGGCTGCATGTTTTAACCGAGGAACTGCGTAAATATAACCGTGTTTACAACCAAAACCTGATTGGTAAAACCGTGCGTGTTCTAATCAGGGGCGAAGACAGAAAAGAGGGCTTTCTTTCATCGCTTACCGAAGGGAAACTTATAGTCCGTTTTGCTTCCGATGACAA
>CAZXTX010000060.1:6319-12003 GCA_964643695.1 uncultured Mariniphaga sp.
ACAGGCAGTTTATATGCACAAAGCGGCCAAAAAATCACACTTGAAGATATTTTTATTAAAGGTACTTTTCGAACCGAAACAGTAAGGGGACTTCGCTCAATGAATGACGGCGAACATTACACAACTCAGGAAGGCAATACAAAAATTGTAAAAAACAGTTACAAAACAGGCCAGGTGGTTGATGTGCTTTTCAATCTGGAAAAGGTGGAACGTTCACCCATTTCATCCTTTACAGAATATGAATTCAGTGATGATGAGACAAAAATACTGTTAACAACAGATATAAAACCTATTTACAGACGTTCATTCACTGCTCAGTATTATGTCTGGAATTCGGTAACGGATGAGCTTAAACCACTCTCGGAAAATGGTGCGCAACAGCTGGCTGCATTTTCACCCGACGGCGACCGGGTTGCATTTGTGCGCAACAACAATCTGTTTATTAAAAACCTGAAGTTTGGAAGTGAAAGCCAGATTACCTTTGACGGCAAAAAAAATGAGATCATAAACGGTGCACCCGACTGGGTTTATGAAGAAGAGTTCAGTTTCAGCAGGGCTTTCTGGTGGTCGCCCGACAGTAAGTTTCTTGCATTTTTAAGATTTGACGAAACTGATGTTCCCGATTTCAGCATGACCATGTATGCAGGCGATACCCCCACAATTAAAGAGAATACACCATATCCGGGAAAGGAGACTTTCAAATACCCGAAAGCAGGTGAAAAGAACTCAACAGTTTCCGTTAAAAGTTATGAACTGCACTCAAGACTGATAATTGATGTAAACACCGGCGATAAAACCGACATTTATCTGCCGAGACTCAGCTGGACTCCCGACTCCAAAGATTTGGTTATAATGAGAATGAACCGTCATCAGAATCAGCTTGATATTCTTTATGCAAATCCGTTTACCGGTGAAACGCGCCCGATTTACACCGAAAAAAATGACCGCTATATTGAGGAAGATTTCCTGGATGCATTTACATACCTGAATGACGGAAGATTTATAGTGAAAAGCGAACGAAGCGGATGGTCGCACCTCTACATGTACGACAGGCTCGGTTTTGAACAGGGACAGATTACCAAAGGAGAGTTTGATGTTACTGCATTTTACGGATATGACCCTTCACAAAAAATATTCTATTATCAGGCGGCAGCAGAATCACCGCTCAGGCGCGAAGTTTATTTCATTAGCGAAGACGGAAAAAGACACGGGAAAATTTCAACCCTTGCCGGAACAAATCATGCCGATTTCAGCAAAAATTTCAACTACTACGTAAATTACTACAGCAACAGCAAAACACCGTCACATATTTCGGTTTACGACAAGAAAAACAAACTCCTCAGGGTTCTGCAGGATAACACCATGCTTAATAACAAATTGCAGCAGTACAACATTCCCGAAAAAGAGTTTTTCACCTTTACCACATCGGAAGGCATTGAACTGAACGGATATATGATAAAACCCGAAGGATTCAGTGAATCGGGCAAATATCCGGTACTTATCACACAGTACAGCGGGCCGGATTCACAAAGTGTTTCCGACTCGTGGCGGGGAGTGGGATGGAATGAATATCTGGCTCAGGAAGGTTTTCTGATTATTTCAGTTGACCCGCGAGGTACTGCCGCCCGTGGCGAAAACTTCCGCAAATCCACCTACCTGCAGCTGGGAAAATATGAATCAGATGATATGGTTGAAACCGCAAAATATCTTGGCACACTGCCTTATGTCGATGCCGGCAATATTGCCATTTTCGGATGGAGTTACGGTGGATTTATGACACTGCTTTCGATGGGAAAAGGCGGCGAACTTTTTAAAGCGGGAATTTCCGTGGCACCGGTTACCAGCTGGCGATTTTACGACACTATATATACCGAACGGTATATGCGAACGCCAAACGAAAACCCGGAAGGTTATGATGACAATTCACCGCTTAGCCATGCAGACGGCATTAAAGGCAGACTGCTTATCATCCATGGTTTGGCAGATGACAACGTTCATGTTCAGAACACTTATGAGTTTACCGAAAAAATGGTTCAGGCAGGCGTTCAGTTTGATATGGCTGTTTATACAAACCGCAACCACGGAATCCGGGGCGGTAACACAACCATGCACCTTTATACAAAAATGACGGACTTTTTAAATAATCAGCTGAAATAAAATTTGTTTTAAAACCGGTTAATCAAAAATTCGGTAACTGCAATTTCAATGCGCTTTTTGATTTTTGAGACCTCCGACTTTTGAAACTCATCACCGGTGATATTTTCAAAAAGTTCGATATAACGTTCCGAAACGGAGCCGACAAACTCGTCCGGCATTTCGGGAACGGTTTGTCCTTCTTTTCCCTGAAAACCATTGGCAATAAGCCACTGCCTCACAAATTCCTTTGACAGCTGCTTTTGCTGTTCTCCCTTTTCCTGACGCTCTTCATAACCTTCAGAATAAAAATATCTTGAAGAGTCGGGTGTGTGAATTTCATCTATCAGATAAATTTTACCATCCTTTTTTCCGAACTCGTATTTGGTGTCAACCAGAATAAGTCCTTTTTCGGCTGCTATTTCTGTTCCCCGCTGAAACAGTTTTCTGGTGTAATCTTCAAGCATTTCATAATCCTCTTTATCCACCAGCCCCTGACTGATAATTTCCTCACGCGAAATATCCTCATCGTGTCCTTCCATTGCCTTTGTGGTGGGTGTAAGAATCGGTTCCAGAAACTTCTGGTTTTCCTTCATTCCTTCGGGCATCGGCACACCGCACAACATTCTTTTTCCTGCTTTATATTCGCGCCAGGCATGTCCGGTAAGATAACCGCGAATTACCATTTCAACCTTGTAAGGTTCACAAAAATGGCCGACTGTTACATTCGGGTCGGGTGAAGCCACTTTCCAGTTGGGAACTATATCAGATGTTGCATCAAGAAACTTTTCTGCAATCTGGTTTAAAACCTGGCCCTTATATGGAATTCCGCGCGGCAGAACCACATCAAAAGCTGAAATCCGGTCGGTTGCCACCATTACCAGCAACTCGTCATTTATATTATATACATCCCGGACTTTACCATGATAAACATCCCGCTGGCCGGGAAACTGAAAATCGGTTTTAATTAATGCAGCACTCATTATTTTTTGAAATTATTGTTGTTGTTTTATGTTTTTTCCTTCAAGTTTTGCCTTCTCCTTTTCCTCAGCCTGCTCATCGCTGTATTTCTGGTATGCATCCACAATTTCCCTGACCAGCCTGTGGCGGACAATATCATTTGTGTTAAACCGTACAACCGAAATTGATTTTATATCCTTCAACAGATTCATGGCGAAAATCAAACCCGAATTACTGCGCCTCGGCAAATCAATTTGTGTGATATCTCCGGTTACAATAAATTTTGCATTAAGCCCCATCCGCGTCAAAAACATTTTCAGCTGATTTACGGTTGTGTTCTGAGCCTCGTCAAGAATTACAAATGCATTACTCAGCGTTCTACCGCGCATAAATGCAAGCGGTGCAATTTCAATGATGCCGTCTTTAATAAAATCTTCCAGTTTTTTGGGCGGAATCATATCCTGAAGTGCATCATACAGGGGTTGCAGATAAGGGTCAATTTTTTCTTTCAGGTCACCGGGTAAAAAACCAAGATTTTCACCTGCCTCAACTGCCGGCCTGCTTAAAACAATTTTTCTTATCTCCCTGTTTTTCAATGCTCTTACTGCAAGCGCAATGGCAGTATATGTTTTTCCGGTACCGGCAGGGCCAATTGCAAAAACCAAATCATTTTTAACGGATTCCTCCACAAGAACTCTCTGGTTTGATGTGCGTGCCCTGACCGGTTTGCCGCTGTTACCAAACACAATTATATCCTTGTCGGGGAAACCGTTCTCCTCGACAACGGAAAAGCCGGTTGAAAGAATTTCAAAAATCGTCTCTTCGGCCAAAACGTTAAACTGATGGTAATGATCAAGTAAAAGAGCCAGTTTCTGCTCAAATTGCTTCAGTTCATTTTGTTCACCCTGAATGTAAAGTGAATCACCGCGTGCAGTTATTTTTATTTTGGGAAACAGCTTTTTTACAATATCAATTTTAATATTGTTTATTCCGAAAAACTCCAGCGGGTCAATCCCTTCCAAATGAATTTGCTTCTCCAATATTATATCCGATTTGATTTTACACAAAAGTAACTACTTTTCCGTTAAGTTTTGATACTTAATATAAACCTTCTACAGACAAATATCTTTCTCCATGGTCGTACGAAAATGTGAGAATTTGCGAACCCGCCGGCAGTTCCTTAATCTTTTTGGCAATTGCCGCAAACGAAGCACCTGATGAAATTCCCACAAAAATCCCTTCCATTCTTGCTGCCTTAACGGCATATTCATATGCTTCTTCGGCAGTAACCTGTATTGTGCCGTCAAGTAACTCGGTTTTTAAATTTTCAGGTATAAATCCTGCTCCGATTCCCTGAATTTTATGCGGCCCGGGCTCTCCTCCGCTAATAACAGGACTGTCAGTGGGCTCTACAGCAAAAACCTTTAATTTCGGAAATGCTTTTTTCAATGTCTGGGTAACTCCGCTTATATGTCCTCCGGTTCCGACACCTGTTATCAGATAGTCAAAACCTTCAGGAAAATCCTTCATAATTTCGGCAGCGGTTTTTTCACGGTGAACTGCAATATTTGCCGGATTTGCAAACTGAAAAGGTATCCATGAATTTTCAATTTCAGCTGCCAGTTCTTCAGCTTTTGCAATTGAACCCTTCATTCCTTTTTCCTTTGGCGTGAGATACAGCTCTGCACCCAATGCGCCAAGCACCTGCCTTCTTTCCAGCGAAAGAGATTCGGGCATTGTCAGAATTAAGCGGTAACCTTTTACAGCCGCCACCAATGCAAGCCCTATCCCGGTATTACCGGATGTAGGCTCAATAATTACAGAGCCTTCTTTCAGCAAACCGTCTTTCTCGGCTGCCTCAACCATCGAAAGTGCTATACGGTCTTTAATACTTCCGCCGGGGTTGGTTTTTTCCATTTTTACCCACACTTCATAATCAGAAGGAAACAACCTGTTCACCCTTATATGGGGAGTATTTCCTATAGTTTCCAAAATGTTCTGAGCTTTCATAATAATTTTATTAAATCGGTTTTTAAAAAAAAAGCCTTCCTCTTTTACCGGGAAGGCTCTACTTATGATTACACTTAAAAATTTCGAGATTTATATAACATGCCTTCTCCGGGTATAATTACCCGCAACAAACTGTTATATGGCATGTCATGTTCTTCATTTCAGCCGCAATGTAAATATTTTTTTTCATAAAAGACATAAATATCCGATTCATTATTAAAAATTTAATTTTTATAGCGAAGCCATTTTATTATCTCTTTCAGATTTACTTTTTTACCATACATAAGCAACCCGGTTCTGTATATTTTTGCAGCAATCCAGATTGAACCAATAGTTGCAAGTACCAGCAGAGCCATTGATAAAATCAGTTCCCAGGCCGGAACTCCGTATGGAATTCGGGCAAGCATTGCCACGGGAGAAGTAAACGGAATTACAGACCCCCAGAATGCAATCGGCCCTTCCGGATTGCGTGAAATCGGAAAAAGAAGCATGATTGAAATAATAAGAGGAAAAGTAATCGGAAAAACCATTTGCTGGGTATCTTCCTCATTGTCAACTGCCGCACCCACTGCACCAAGCAG
>CAZXTX010000061.1:0-4204 GCA_964643695.1 uncultured Mariniphaga sp.
ATACTTATGCAAAAAATAAGTCGTAAGTAAAACTGTAGCCGCAACCACACAAAAAACAAGGAAAATCAGGCCAGATTGCCGCGGTTGAAGCCGTACAGATTGCAACTTCGGATTTCCCGCAAGGAAGAAATGAACTTCCAAAAACATCAATATCTTATAGCAAGCCACACCAACAAGCCAGCCAAGAGCTGCACCGCCCAATACATCAAGCGGATAGTGAACACCTGTATAAATGCGGGAATAGGAAAAAAGCAGTGCCCAGAAGAACATAAGCATCCAGTAGCCGCGATTACGAAACAGACGGGTTGTAAGGGCAAAAATTGCAAATGAATTGGCAGCATGTGACGAAACAAATCCAAACATGCCGCCTTTTTTAAATACATTATGCACCAGATGTTCTATTTCAGGATTGTGAGACGGCCTCAGTCTCTGAATTGTCTCTTTCATTAAAACCGACAACTGGTCAGCCAGAAGAATATTTACAGCAATAAACAGCAACACCAGCCACCATTTTCCACGAAAATTTTTTATTGCAAAAAACAGAATAGTAATAAAAAACGGAATCCAAATCTCTTTTCTGGAAACCAGTATCATTACGGTATCCCAAAATTCTGAATTAAAACTGTTCAGAAACAGAAAAAACTCAGTATCAAAATCTAATATTTTATGAAAAAACTCCATTAACTGTTAAGTATTTCCCAAATTTTATCTTTTAGCTGCTGAACATTTAATCCGGTTACGGATGAAAAAAACATATGCGGTATTTCATTCAGTTCGGAGCTTATCTCCTTCATCAGAACTTCATCAAGCAAATCGGCCTTGCTGATTGCCAGAAATCTCTGTTTGTCCAAAAGCTCAGGATTGTATTTTTTTAGTTCATTCAGTAAAATATTGTAATTCTTCAGATGCTCTTTACTGTCGGCAGGCACTAAAAACAGTAAGACCGGATTACGCTCTATATGTCTCAAAAATCTCAATCCCAGCCCTTTGCCTTCATGTGCTCCTTCAATAATACCGGGAATATCTGCCATTACAAATGAATACTCATTACGGTATTCAACAAATCCCAGATTGGGAACAAGTGTGGTAAACGGATAATCGGCTATTTTGGGTTTTGCTGCCGAAACTGCCGACAGTAATGTAGATTTTCCGGCATTTGGAAATCCCACCAAGCCAACATCGGCCAGCACTTTAAGTTCCAGAATCTTCCAGCCTTCACTTCCCTTTTCGCCCGGTTGTGCATAACGCGGAGACTGATTTGTTGATGATTTGAAATGAACGTTTCCCAGTCCCCCCCGGCCACCCTTTACCAAAATTTTCTGTTCGTCATGTTCGGTTATTTCAAAAAGGAATTCACCGGTTTCGGCATCCTTTGCAATTGTACCCAGAGGAACTTCAATAACAACATCATTGCCGTCTGCACCGGTCATTTTTTGTCCGCTGCCTGCAACACCGTTTTCAGCTTTAATGTGTTTCTGGAATTTCAGATGCAGAAGTGTCCATTTATGCAGGTTTCCCTTTAAAATAATATGTCCTCCGCGTCCGCCGTCACCACCGTCAGGACCGCCTTTCGGAACAAACTTTTCACGCCGGAAATGAGCTGAACCGGGGCCGCCATTGCCCGATTTACAATGAATTTTCACATAATCAACAAAATTCGATTCAGCCATTTTTTCAAATTATTTTTTTATGGCAAGCTCTTTTACACTGTTTATCAGGCTTTTTGCAATTTCCTCAATAGTTCCCACACCTTCGGCACAAATACACTTTCCCTGATTTTCGTAATACTTTATCAGCGGAACTGTTTTCTGATTGTAAACATTTATCCTGTTTCTGATAACTGCTTCATTCCTGTCATCAGTTCTGCCCGATGTTTTTCCGCGTTTTAAAATCCGGTTTACAAGTTCTTCTTTCTCCACTTGCAGGTTAATCATTGCCGAAACCGGTGTTCCCATCCGGTTTAAAAGCTCATCAAGTGATTCTGCCTGTTCAACAGTACGGGGAAATCCGTCAAAAATAAATCCTTTAGCGTCTTTATGTACTTCAAGTTCGTTTTTAATTATATTAACAACCACATCATCAGGTGCGAGCTCACCCTTATCCAAAAGAAGTTTTGCTTCGATACCGAGTTTGGTGCCTTCTGCAATTTCTTTACGCAGCAACTCACCGGTTGAAATGTGAATTAAATCAAAGGTTTTTATCAGAAATTTGGCTTGCGTTCCCTTGCCGGCCCCCGGGGGTCCGAAAATCACAAGATTTAGCATTTTATTTATTTTTATTCATTAATAACTGAATATATGTCTGTCAGATTTCTTCCAAGCCTGTCATAATCGAGTCCGAACCCCACTATGAAATCGTTTGGAATTTCCATTCCCACATAATCTAACTGAACTTTCTTTTTCAAAGAATCCGGTTTAAGCAACAAGCTGGCAATTAAAACTTCCTTAGGGTTTAGCCCGTCAAGCTGCTCAAGTATGTTTTCAATGGTGAATCCACTGTCAACAATATCTTCCAGCACTACAACCGTGCGCCCTTCAATATTTTCGGCCAGCCCTATCAGCTGTTTTACCTTTCCGGTTGTTTTGTCACCGTCATATGAAGCAAGCTTTACAAAAGTAATGTCGGTTTCAGGAAGTTTTAACAGTTTGAACAGTTCGGCGGCAAACATAAACGCACCATTCAAAACACAGATAAACAGTGGGTTTTTCCCGTCCAGATCATTATTCATTTGTTCTGCCATATTTTCAATGGTGGCACTGATTTTTTCGTAAGGAATAAAAAGCCGGAAATCTTTGTTGTGAATTTTTACTTGCTTCATTAACGAAAAAAATATTTTTTTAACAATTTATTATGCTGTATTTTCGCTTAAACGTTTTGGAGGCACAAATTAACAAAACAAATTGGTTAACTAAAAATATATATTAAAAAGATGACACCAAAAATTAGTATTATAATGGGAAGCACATCCGACTTGGATGTAATGTCAAAAGCAGCCCAATTGCTTGATGAATTTAAGATTCCGTTTGAAATGAATGCCCTTTCTGCCCACCGCACACCCGAGGAGGTTGAGATATTTGCCAAAAGTGCTCTAAAACGTGGAATTAAGGTGATAATAGCGGGTGCCGGAATGGCTGCACATTTACCCGGGGTTATTGCGGCAATGACACCTCTGCCGGTTATAGGTGTTCCCATAAAAGCCTCATTGGAAGGGTTTGATGCAATAATGTCAATCTTACAAATGCCTCCCGGAATACCGGTAGCCACAGTTGCCGTTAACGGTGCTCTGAACGCAGGAATTCTTGCAGTTCAGATAATGGCTGCCGGAAATGAAACACTTATGAAGGCAATGATTGATTACAAGGAAAGCCTTAAGGACAAAATAGTTAAAGCCAACAGCGAACTGTCTGAAATAAAATATAAATATAAAACCAACTGATATCAGCTGATCTAAAACGGGAAAGTTAATTTTTTGTGAATCATTTTAAATTGTCAGATTATTTTTCATAATAAGGGTTTTGAAAATAGATTTAAATAAAAAGCTTTTTGCGAAATTGTTTACAACAACAGTTTTTGCACTGCTGATTTTTAATAATTCAAATGCCCTTGAGAATTATCCTGCCGGTGCACGTTCAGCCGCCCTTTCCCATGCATCTGTTTCATTTTCCGATGTATGGGGTACTTTTCACAATCAGGCAGGAATTGCCGGATTTGACAAATTTGCTGCCGGCTTTTTTTATGAATCGAAATTTGGAATCGATTTACTGTCGCTTTCGGCTGCTTCACTGATACTGCCGGTTGGAAACGGCTCTTTTGGGTTCAGCTTTTTTCAGTTCGGCAGCGGTTATTTCAGGGAAAATAAATTTGCAATTGCATACGCACAGCAACTTTCACAAAAGATAAGCGCAGGTGTGCAAATTGACTATTTTGCCATGGTTTTGCCCGAAAATGCACGTGCAAAAGGTTTTCCCACTTTTGAAGGCGGAATCCTTTATAAACCTTCCGAAAAACTTCATTTGGGAGCACATCTGTTTAATCCGGTAAAAGCAGGAATAGATGCACCATCGGGGAAAACAAAAATGCCGTTAATTTTCAGGGCCGGAGGCCACTATTTTTTCAGCGATATGGTTATGACGACATTTGAAATGCAAAAGGACAATCAAAATCCGATGCTGCTAAAAACCGGAATTGAATTTTTACCGGTAGA
>CAZXTX010000061.1:4304-7536 GCA_964643695.1 uncultured Mariniphaga sp.
CAAACACCGGACGCAGCCAATCAGCTGGAAGCAATTATTGAATCTATTATTGAAGAGCTTGGCGAAGAAACAGATGCGGCACTGTTAATTGAAGACCTTGAGGAACTTGCCGACAGGCCACTGAACATTAATTCAGCCACGCGCGAACAGCTTTCAAAACTATATCTACTGGATGACATCCTGATTCAAAAATTACTGGACTACATAAAAGAATACGGCCCTGCCGTTTCAATTTATGAACTGAACACCATTGACGGTTTTACACCGGAACTGCTCGTTAAAATTGAACCTTTTATTTCATTCGGGCCTGCCGAAGAAGCAACACGCTCTGTCCGGGAGATGTTCAGGTACGGACGGCACGAACTTATTGCCCGCTCATTGGGAACACTGCAAAAACCCAGAGGTTACATCAAACGCGAAGACGGTACAACACCTTATGAAGGCAATCGTGCAAGATATTATACCAGATACAGATTTCAGTCGGGAAACAACATTTCTGCAGGTGTTACGGCAGAGAAAGATCCGGGGGAAGCTTTTTTTACCGGTTCAAACAAACAGGGTTTTGACTTTTACTCGGCTCATTTGAGTATAAAAGCGGGAAAAATCATTGAAAATATAACTATTGGCGATTTTGTCGCACGAAGTGGCCAGGGACTTGTACTGTGGCAGGGATTTTCAATGCGGAAGTCGTTAAACACACTGAATATCTCAAAAACCGGACAGGGTATCAGGCCTTATACATCAACTGATGAAAATCAGTTTTTCAGAGGTGTTTCAACAACCCTGAAAGCAGGTGATATAAAGGTTAATCTGTTTTTTTCAAAAAAGAACAGCGACGGAAATATTGTTTACACAGATTCAACACAAGCTCATTTTTCCAGTTTGCAGACATCGGGTTATCACCGCACAGCAAGTGAAATTGAAGACAAAAACAGTGTAAATGACTTAAACACAGGAGTGATTGCCACCTGGCAACACAAAAACCTGAAGATTGGCACAACATTTCTTTATCGCCGGTTTAACATGCCTTTTATAAGAAGTGACCAACTGTACAACAAGTTCCGTTTCAGCGGAAGTGAAAATATTGCAGCCGGTGCCGATTATCTTTTCAGTAAAGGAAAATACCAGTTGTTTGGTGAAATGGCTGTTTCAAAATCAAAGGGAAAAGCTGTTTTACAGGGAGTATCGGTTCATATGAACGACAGAATTCAGTTTGCATCGCTGTTCCGTCATCTGGATAAAGATTACCATGCTATGTGGGCATCGCCGTTTGCAGAGGGTGGCATGGCAGCAAATGAAACAGGCCTTTATTTAGGCACACGAATTTTACCGGTTAAACATGTTACAATTTCAGCTTATTCAGATATGTACCGGTCGAAGTGGATTAATTTTACCACAATGGGGCCTTCTGCCGGATGGGATATTTTTGCACAGGCAGATTTAAGGCTTTCACAAAAAACTTCAATATATCTTAGATACAAAAACGAAGAGAAGGAGCAAAAATTCAGGATTAATGAAAAATATGAAGATTATCCGGAACAGTTCCGTAAAACCAGACTCCATTTTCAGCATCATCTGCTGGATGTTCTGACATTAAAAACCAGAATTGAACACGCTTTTTACAAAGGAATTAACAGTGAAAACGGCTGGATGATTTTTCAGGATGCACAGTATAAACCCGAAAAAATACCGGCAAACTTATCTGTTCGGGTGGCTTATTTTAATACTGAAAGTTATAATTCGCGCATTTATGCTTACGAAAACGATTTACTCTACACTTTTGCCGTACCTGCCTTCTTCGGAAAAGGATTTCGCACTTATTTAAACCTGAAATATAAAATAAGCGACAAAACCGAATTGTGGCTTAAATTTGCAAACACATTGCAAAGTGGTGCCGAATCAACAGGTTCGGGGTATAATGAAATTTTGGGAAATAAAAAAAGTGAACTGAAATTCCAGCTCAGGTTGAAAATATAAATACAATGTGTTACTTTGTCTTTTCAAAAATAGTTTCATGAAATATAATTTTGACGATATCCGTCCATACACAGACGAAGAAGTAAGGGAGAAAATAAGACTGATGCTGAAAGATCCGGCTTTTGACAGGGTTCTTATGTATATGTTTAAATACCGGGCAAAAGTTGAAATGGTAAAACTCCAGCTTCGAATGATCAGAGAGATAAATCAGCTGCAGGGAACTTTTGTTTATGATTTAATCAGGGTAATTGTAAATAAAACCTCCGACGGACTTCAATGTACCGGACTGGATGCCCTTGACAAAACAAAACCTTACCTTTTTATTTCAAACCACCGCGATATAGTGCTTGATGCTGCTTTGCTGAACATTCTCATTTTTGAAAACGGAATGAATACAACGCAGATAGCCATAGGCAACAATCTGCTGCTGTATGACTGGATTGAACATGCAGTGAAGCTGAACCGTTCTTTCATAATTAAAAGAAACCTGCCGCCAAGGGAGCTGATGGAAGCTTCGCAAAAGGTTTCGCATTTTATCAGGAAATCAATAACCGAGGATAATATGTCGGTTTGGATTGCCCAGCGCGAAGGACGCACAAAAGACGGATTTGACAAAACTCAGGAGAGTCTTTTAAAAATGCTGAACATGAGTAATAAAAAAGATTTTTCAGAAGGAGTGAATGAACTGAATATTGTTCCCGTTTCAATTTCGTATGAAATTGAACCATGCGGACTTGCAAAAATGAAGGAACTTATTAAAAAGGAACATTACGGCCAGAAAAAAATCAATAAAGACGACCTGAAAAGTATGTCGATGGGAATGATTAACCCAAAGGGCAGAATACGGTTTTCATTCGGCCAGCCCGTTGAAATAAACTTTGAAAACGGTGTCAGCAGGGAGCATCAAAATGACAATATCAGAAAACTTGCAGAACTTATTGACCAGCAAATTTATAAGAATTTCAAGCTTTGGCCCAACAACTATGTGGCATACGACATGTTAATGCCCGAATCAAGATTCAAGCATAAATACACATCGCACGAAAAGAAAGTTTTCAAAACAATGCTTGACCAGGCGATGATTTTTATTGATTTTCCGATTACCGACATTCAGGAACGTTTCCTGAAAATGTATGCAAATCCGGTAATCAACAAGTTAAAAGTTAAGGATATAAAATGAGTTTGCCGTCAATAGTGTGGGACTGGAACGGCACTCTTTTAAATGATGTTGACCTGAGTGTTTCATCTATCAATG
>CAZXTX010000061.1:7636-11888 GCA_964643695.1 uncultured Mariniphaga sp.
CTTCACTTTTTTGAAGCAGTTGCCGGACTTAATGATCATTATGCCGTTTCCAAAGCTGAACGCGGCATTCAGCTATTTAGTCAGGCCGGTATAAATTCCGGCAAAACCTGGATGATTGGCGATACCATTCACGATAATGAAGTAGCTGCCGAACTCGGAATCAGATGTGTATTGGTTGCAGGCGGGCATCAATCGGAAAATCGTTTGCGCAGCACCGGAACCTTTGTTATTTCGCGGCTAAAAGAGCTCAAAACATTTCAGTTTTAGAAAATATCGCGTTTTTTAATATCCTTGATAAAAAGCTGCAGATTCGTTTTTCCCCGGTATTCATTTTCCGTAATAGAGTAGCAAACATCAAAAGGCAGGCCTGATGTGATAAGGTCAAATTTGTCATGCTGATTAAAAGCTATTCCCGGAAAAATACCTGAATTAATATCGGGTTCCACCAAATCCAGTTTCAGGTGCTCCTTGTTTTTTCCGACCAGACGGCTGGTACCAGCATCAAAAACGTCTTCGGTTATAAAAGCCGGTGTCATATTATGCGGGCCAAATGGCGCAAACTGCTTAAGAATACGATAAAAGCGCGGTGTAATTTCGCTAAGGGTAATTTTTGCATCCACCTCAATTGTCTGAAGTTGTGAATGATCAGTCATTTGTTTGGTAACAATCTCTTCAAATCTTCTTCTGAATTCCGGAATATTTTCAATCTTCATTGTTAAACCGGCAGCAAACATGTGTCCTCCATACGATTCGAGAAGGTCACTGCACTGGCCGATAGCTTCATACAAATCAAAATCCTTAACTGAACGTGCCGAACCGGTTGCCAATCCGTTTGATTCGGTCAGAATAATTGTGGGGCGGTAATACTGTTCGGTCACCCTTGAAGCCACAATTCCGACAACCCCCTTATGCCAGTCGCGGTTATACAGCACCGTACTGTTCATATTTTTCATTTCCGGATCATTTTCAATCATATCCAGAGCTTCCTGGGTAATATCGCGGTCAAGGGTTTTTCTGATTTCATTGAAAGAGTCAATCTCTTCACCCAGAACATCTGATTTATCTTCATCAATGGAAACTAAAATCTGAACTGACTTCTCTCCGTGTTCTATTCTTCCTGATGCATTCAGGCGCGGGCCTATTTTAAAAACTATATCGCTGATGGTTATTTCGCTGGAATTAATTCCTGCCAGATTTATTATTGTTTGCAAACCCATGCCCGGATTTGAATTGAGTTTTTTTAGCCCGTAATATGCAAGCACCCTGTTTTCACCGGTAATCGGAACAATATCTGATGCAATGCTCACCACAACCAAATCCAGCAAATCATAAATTTCTTCAAGCTCAATATCATTTTTCTGACAGTAGGCCTGTAAAAGTTTAAATCCCACACCGCAGCCTGAAAGCTCTTTATACGGATAATTGCAGTCGGGCCGTTTTGGATCGAGAACGGCTACTGCCGGCGGCATTTCATCATCCGGATTATGGTGGTCGCAAATTACAAATTCAAGTCCCCGATCACGTGCATCTGCAATTTTACTGACAGCTTTTATTCCGCAGTCAAGTGCAATAATCAGTGAAAAACCGTTTTCAACAGCATAATCAATGCTTTTGGGAGAAATTCCGTAACCTTCGCTGTACCGGTCGGGAATATAGAATTCAAGCTGCTCAATACGCGGTTTTAAAAAAGTGTACATCATTGCCACAGAAGTAGTACCATCCACATCGTAATCACCATAAACCAGAACTTTTTCCTTGTTGTTAATAGCCTGTTCAAGGCGGGCAACAGCTTCGTGCATGTCTTTCATCAAAAAAGGGTCGTGAAGATCGCTAAGGCGGGGACGAAAAAAGGACTTTGCTTCGTTAAAAGTAGTTATTCCCCTCTGTACCAATAATCGTGCAATGGTCATGTTCACATTAAGAGCTGCCGAAAGATGTTTTATTTCATTCGGATCGCCTTGTTTTTTCAATTTCCACTTCCTTTCCATCTGCACTTTTTTATAAATTTTCAACCGTTGTGCAAAGATAGCAAATCAAACTAAAGGAAATTTTTATTATTACCGGTTTCTGTAAACATAAGTTATATTTCCATCATTTTATTCTGACAATCAGCAAGATAATATATACGGGTTTTTAAATATTCACATCTTATATTAAAGTTGGCATGTCAATTCCGGTATTGACAGAATATAAAATCATTAAAACTATCTTTTGATTATATTTGCAAATATTTTTTTTAACAGGTAAAATTCAAATGGAATTAGGCGAACAGGAAATAATAAGAAGAGAATCATTAAAAAAGCTGCGCTCACTTGGGATTGACCCCTACCCCGCAGCAGAATACGAAGTAAACACAACATCTCACGATATATTAACCGGGTTTAACGAAAGCGAAAATAATTTTCAGGATGTTTCCATTGCGGGCCGGATTATGAGCCGGCGGATAATGGGCAAGGCATCTTTTGCAGAATTGCAGGATCATGAAGGACGTATTCAGGTTTATGTAAATCGTGATGACATTTGTCCGGGCGAAGATAAAACCCTGTATAACGAGGTTTTCAGAAAACTGCTCGACCTTGGCGATATAATCGGGGTTAAAGGATTTGTTTTCATAACCCGCATGGGGGAAATTACTGTTCATGTTAAAGAGTTTGTTTTACTTAACAAATCACTCAGGCCGCTGCCGGTGGTTAAAGAAAAAGAGGGAAAAACCTACGATGCTTTTACCGACCCGGAACAGCGTTACAGACAGCGTTATGTTGACCTGATTGTCAATCCGCATGTTAAGGACGTTTTTATGAAACGTACCAAAATAGTTGACACGATGAGGCAAATGTTTAATGAACATGGCTACTTTGAAGTGGAAACTCCTATTTTACAGCCTATTCCGGGTGGTGCTGCAGCACGTCCCTTTACAACACATCACAACACTCTCAACATTCCGTTGTACCTGCGAATTGCAAATGAACTTTATTTAAAAAGACTCATTGTTGGCGGATTTGATGGAGTTTATGAATTTGCCAAAGACTTTCGGAATGAGGGAATGGACAGGACCCACAATCCTGAATTTACCGTAATGGAAATATATGTAGCCTACAAAGACTACAAATGGATGATGTCTTTTACCGAACAGATTGTGGAAAGAGTGGCTCTTGCACTTCACAAAACCACCAAAGTTCAGGTTGGCGAACATATTATTGACTTTAAGGCACCATACCCGCGGGTAACCATGACAGATGCAATAAAGGAACATACCGGCTACGATATATCGGGTAAAAATGAAAAAGAATTGCGTGAAATTTGCGATAAACTGGGAATTGAAACAGACCCAACTATGGGAAAGGGCAAACTTATTGACGAAATTTTTGGTGAAAAATGTGAGTCTAATTATATACAGCCAACTTTTATAATTGACTATCCGATTGAAATGTCACCGCTTACCAAACGCCACCGGAGTAATCCGGAACTTACGGAACGGTTTGAACTGATGGTTAACGGAAAGGAACTTGCAAATGCATATTCGGAACTGAATGACCCGATTGACCAGCTCGAAAGATTTGAAGAACAGCTTAAACTGCTTGAAAAAGGTGATGACGAGGCAATGTTTATCGATCATGATTTTGTGAGGGCACTCGAATACGGAATGCCGCCCACTGCCGGAATGGGAATGGGAATTGACAGGCTTACCATGTTTATGACCAATAGCTCTTCCATTCAGGATGTACTGTTTTTCCCGCAAATGAAACCTGAAAAGAAAAAAATTGAATTAAATGAAGACGAAAAGCTGATAGTGGAACTGCTAAAAGCTGAATCACCGGCTGATTTGAATCAGCTGAAACAACAGACAGAGCTGAGTGGAAAAAAATGGGATAAAGCCATTAAGGGTTTGACGAAAAATAAAATAGTCAAAGTAGAAAAAACCGAAGAAGGTTTGTTTATTGAATTACTGTAAAATATCTGTTTAATTTTATTGTATTGATTTTATGCAGAAATTGATAACAGCAATATTTTTTCTTGTATTATACCCTGCAATATTATACGGGCAATATATCAATTCCGACTCTCTTTATATAGTATCCGGTTTTTATGAACCTGTTACACTGAGTGAACTGGATTCGCTTAGGGAAAACTCATCTGATTTCGAAACGGTAAGTACCGAGTATTTTGCATACCGTTCCCACATTCCGGGCGGGCAGATTATGGCACTTTTTGACATGCCTTCAAACGGCAGGGTAATCAGCAGATTCGGGCC